>JBBQWD010000026.1:0-11843 GCA_038210945.1 Gemmatimonadales bacterium | reverse complement strand
TTTTCGCCGTCGGCGACGAGCTTGTCAGCGGCGACCATCATAGCCGCCGCGATTCCCTTGGCGTCCGATGACCCGCGGCCGAACAGTCGTGTTCCCTCGAGGCGCGGCGGGATATAGGGTGGAACCGTATCGAGGTGAGTCGAGAACGTGACCCCACCACCACCTCCGGATCGCGAGGCCCAAATGTTGGACCGGCCGCGAGTCACCTCTTGAAGCGCGACGTTCCAGCCCCGAGCGACGAGCCAGCGCGACACAAAATCCACGACGGTACCTTCCGAGCCCGTAGTGGATTGAATCGCGAGAAGCTCCGCGGCAAGCGAGACGACGTCGGTCATGCGCGAAAGTTAGCGCGACTCCGTGTCTGGAGTCAGAGCGATGCGTTCAGTTCGATCGAGGCTGACCGGCGCGCGGCGCCGTCGATGCCTTGCGTATGCTCGACGAACATGTGCTGCACGAGACGGTTGGCTTCCTTGACGTACGCGTCGTGGTGGCGTTCGCCGATGTCCCCGATTTCGTGAAGCGTCTCGTAGCCCATCATCTTCCCGGCTTCGCGGAACGTCTTGAAAGTGTCTTCCGACTCCCTTGCCATCACGATATCGCCGACGAGGCGGAGGTAGTCGTCTTCGGGCGCGGCATCAGCAAGCTCGCGCGCGACACTCAGCGCCGCGCCGACGATTCTCTCCACCGCTCCCGTATCCGCGCCGAGCTGCGACTGGTATTCCTCGAGCATCCGCTGATGCTCTTGCATATGGGGAATGTGCCGCGAGCATAGATCGCGAAAGCGTAAATCCTCCGCCTGATCTTCGTGGTCCTCCAACGCGCTCAAGAAGGTCTTGTGCTGCGCGACGGCGTGGTTGACCTGATTTTTCAGAAAAGCGGTGCCGCGGACCATCCTAGCGCTCTACCGTTCCGGCTTGCTGATCGTTCCCGCCGCTCGCCGCGTGATTCAGGAGCCACGTTGGCCTGCTCGCGTACGACTTGGGGGCCACCTTCGCGTACGCCCCGAGGAATGCGAATGCGGGCTGTGTCTTCGTCCGCGGCTTTCCGTCCTCAATTGGGGTCTGAGCTACTATCACCGTCACCGGCTCCGGCATCGCTTGTACCTCTTTGGCGATCTGAGCCGCCCTCGCGGGTTCGGTCGCGGGCAACGGCCGCATTGTGAACGGGATCGCGTACTGTTTCATCAGAGCTTCCATCTCGGTGTTCCAGGCCGCCTGCTCCGGATCGAGCGGGTCGAGCAGCGAGACTACGTGCCCAGCCTGGCCGCCGAGGACAAAACCGAACATCTCGTGCTTGTTCGGATACGGTATCAACCACTTTCCGTGATCGATGTGGGCAAGCGATCCGCGCTCGAACGGATCCGGCCGGTCGGCAAAGCTCGTGGCCGTCTTGACGTCGGCTCCGAGCGCGATCTTGCTCCCTTCCGCTTCGATGACGCGCTTCGCAACGTTGACGCGATCACGTCCCAACCCGCAGTGCACGTAGAAGATGCCTTTGCCGGTGCGCGCGATCACCCGCAGCTTCTCCAGGGACGCTTCATTGTTGCTCACCCACGGCAGCATCGGAGCTTGAATGAAATTCAGGTGCAGCTTCGCCGCCGCGTCCTTCTCGGCGCTGATGCCTTCGCGCTCGATCACTACTCCCGGATGCTGGAGCGAGATCACCGACGTCACACCCTCTTTCTTGAGCTGTTCAAGCTTCGCGTCGTCCGGGTAGGCGCCAAAGATGAACTGGGCACCACCGCTGACGTTGAAGAATCCGCCGTCTCCGCCCCCGGCGATCCCGGCCAGCATTTTCGCGGGGTTCGACCACTCCCACGCCGTGCCGGCGGCGAGCAGGGTGAAGACCGCGGCAATCGCCCAACGCGTGTTGCGGTTCCGGGCGCGGAACATCATGCCGACGATCCACCGCGTGACCAGCATCGAGAAGACGAGGTAGAGCAGGATCACCACGATCAGCACATGGTCCTGAGAGCTTTGCTCCCAACCGGCCCGACCCATTCCCTCGGTGATGAGCCTGACGGGACCAACGAGCACGGCCGTCCCCAGCACCAGGCCGATCAATAGCCACATGTAGAAAAAAGTCCCGAGAACCGTCCCAGCTCCCGGTCGTACGCGCGCGGTTGCGGAAGTTGCCACCCAGCTCACCTCTCATTACGTGAAGTACGGACTGCTGCCAGTCAGTACTACACCGCGAATCCGAGTTTATTCCTTCTTTGGAATAAGCAAGCAGCCGGCTAGTGGATCGACTGAAACCGAGACCGGCGTTCCCGGCAGCAGCTCGCCATCGGCCTGAGCAGGCATCTCCGGGGTCGTTTCGACCCGGAAGTCGCGGCCGGAGCGGTAGAAAAGGCACGGATCGGGGCTGAAGTCCTTCCTCAGCATCTTCACGAGTATCCTGAGGGCGTCCCAAAGGCTGTCCGGCGAGAAGACACACGCGTTCAATAGACCGTCGTCGTGCACTATCCCGTCGCCGAACGCGACGAGGTCGTTCAGCACCGCTCCAAAGTTCGCGACCAGGACCGCCGATGCGGTCCGCTCGTACAGGACCCCGTCCACCGTCAGGCGCAGCGCAAATTTCTGATTCCGCAGGACCGCCTTATAGCCGCCAATCACGTACGCCATGAAGCCGAAGCGCTTCTTGAGTCGGTCCGGGGCCTCCGCGATCATGGTCGCATCGAGCCCGACACCGACGCCGATCGCGAAGCGACGGCCGTCGCCGAGCCGGCCGAGATCCATGGTTGCTTCGTCGCCGGCGAGGAGGAGCGGCACAGCGCGCGCCGGATTGAGTGGAATGCGGAGCGTTCTGGCGACGACGTTCGCGGTGCCTCCCGCGAGCACTCCCACCGGGGGTCCCTGGTGGGCGAGCGCACTCAGAACCTCCATGACCGTTCCGTCGCCGCCGAGCGTGAATACGGCGTCGTACTTATGCGCGTGGGTCTTCGCCAGAATCGAGGCGTGGCCAGGCGCCTCGGTGGGCATCACGTCACACGTGACCCCGGCGTCGACAAATGCTTTCAGAGCCTTGGCGCGGATTCGCCCGCCGCGCCGCGACGCGGGGTTCACGATCAACAACACACGTTCGATGCGTCGCGGAGCAAACTTCATCGCCGTCGCGGCGCTCATGCTGCCGTGTCCAGGACCTTGCGGACAGACATCGCCAGATTCTCCTCGGTTCGCTAAGTCGGAGGGAGCGCAAGGGTCAGTGGATGCTCGGGGCGGGGATCGAACCCGCATGGGATCTTATCCCAAAGGATTTTAAGTGCAGAACCCCGCCTCGAAAAAGGAACCCGCCATAGTAGAGCATCACGAAAGAACACGCAGGACAATGACGAATTCCGCAGGAGAGTAGACACAGCTTCGGACACAGCAACGTATCGGACTCGCCTTGATACGTTAGCACAAGTCGACCAAAGCAAGCTGAGCGCTGGCGGCTAGACCGCGGAGTAGCTGCTAATTAAGCGCGCGCGAGCCAAGTATTTAAGTACTCCACTCGGCGCTGCCCTCGCAGATTTGCGCCGTCACAGGCGTTTCGAAGCTGAAGACGCAGGAGATTACGACGCTGCAGAAGAGCACTGGAGATTCGAGCGGTCGTATCGAAACACCGTCTATTGCGCCGGTTTGCTCGTACAGGAAGGCGGCGTACTCGATGCCCAGATGTTAGCGCGGCCGCGGGTAACCTCCTGGAGCGTCACGTTCCAGCCGCGCGCGACGAGCCAGCGGGAGACGAAATCCACCACCGTCCCTTCGGAGCCGGTGGTGGATTGAATCGCAAGGAGCTCGGCAGCCAGCGAGACGACGTCCGTCATGCGCGGAAATTAGCGCCGTCTCGCCCCCGGCGCGTCTCAAGCAGACGCGTCGAGTCTCGTGGCAGCCGACTTCGTCGTGGCGTCGAATCCCTGCACGTGCTCGACGAACATGCTCTGCACGAGGCGATTGGCTTCCTTCACGTACACGTCGTGATGCCGCTCGCCGATATCTCCGATCTGCTGCAGGCGCGTGTTTTCGAGAATCTTCCCCGCTTCGCGGAAAGTCTTGAAAGTATCCTCGGACTGCCGCGCCATGACGATATCACCGACCAGACGGAGGAAGTCGCTCTCGCGCGCCGAGTCAGCGAGGTCGCGAGCGACGCCCAATGCCTTGCCAAGGAACTTCTTCCCGGCTCCGGCTTCGGCGCCCAGCTCGTTCTGGTACTCCTCGAGCATGCGTTGGTGCTCGCGCATCATCGGGATGTGGTGGGTGCAGAGATCGCGGAAGCGCGGATCTTCTGCCTGGCCTTCGTGATCTTCGAGTGCCTGGAGGAATATCTGGTGCTGCATGACTGCGTTATTGATCTGGCTTTTAAGAAAATCTATTCCGCGGTCCATTGTTATCTCCGGATTTGGGTGGCTCGTTGGGCGCTTTGGCGCGGCGTTTCTGGGTGAAATAAAGGCACAAGGCGGGCCATGGTTGCCTTCCAAGATCGATGCACTTCCCCATTGCATTGGACCATCAAAAACGTTAGTTTTCTTGTACCGAACATGTGCCGAACCCAGATGCGTAAGTTGCGGCCCAGCTGGAGTTTAGATGAGTCACCCCAAACGGAGGAAAGGTAAGGGACGGAGCAGCAAGGCAGAGGTTTCGAGGACGGTCAGAATCAAGCCGATGGACCCCGAGCGGATGTGCGGAACCGGAACCTCGGTCACCCGCCTTTTCAAGGTGGAAGAAAGGCTCGACCAGACCAGAATCCACCACCTCGTGTTCTTCGACCGGCACGGCTGGTATTGCGAGCACGGCAAGCAGTGCGGTGCGGTGAAGGACGTGCAGAAATTCACGAAGTACCGGACTTAGACTAACAACGGATGGATGAGAGAATGATTGCAAGACAAGATGCGTACAGCGAGAACACCGACGTCTGGGCCAAGTTGGCTGCGCCAGTTCCGGCGAGTGTGATCTCCTGGCGCCAGGATGGAAAGGTGACGCCGCGGGACGGAAGGTATTTCGCGAGATTCGTCGCCTATGTAGAGGCGAACACGGTCCGCGATCGGCTGGATACCGTCGTGCCCGGAGAATGGGACCTCACGCTCGAGCTGCTGCCACAGGCGCCCGGCGATGATGGCGAGGGAGCGCAGTGCTCCTTCAAGGCTCGGCTCCAGGTTCTCGGAGTGATCCGCGAGGACGTCGGCACTGGGCGGGATTACAAGCAGGCTTCGACCGACGCGTTCAAGCGGGCCGCGGTCCGCTTTGGAATCGCGCACGAGCTCTACGCGTACGAGCAGAACTGGGTCGAGATGGACGGTGATGGGAAGTACGCGAAGCCCCTCGAGGATCCGCAGCTCGCGTACGTGCGGCGCTACGGGCCGGCCAATCCCGGCGCTCTCGCTTCGGTCACCAAGAATGCGGACGCACTCGCGCCGACCACTCTTACGAACCTCGACGCGGTTAGCTGCCCCAAGTGCGGAGGGCGGATGTGGGACAACCGCCTGACCAAGCGCAATCCCAAGGCTCCAGATTACAAGTGCCAGAACCGCTCGTGCGACGGCGTCATCTGGCCCGCGAAGGTTCCGGCGGGAGTTGCAGACAGTGGATCCCGCGACCAGTTGATCGGGGTTGGGAGCGCGACGCTCGTCCGGCCGGCTGACGAGCTGCCGTTCTAAAGGCACCGATTCCGGAATAAAAGGGCGAACAGAAATGTTCGCCCTTTTTGTTCGCCTGAGCGTGTGGTTTGAACCCCAACCCGATGAATCAGTCAGTACCAGCGTTACCCTTTCTTCGGTATCAACAACCTCCCAGCCAAGGGTTCGACCGATACGCTCAACGGCGTTCCCCCGAGCAGCTCCCCGTCTGCCTGAGACGGCATCCACGGCACAGTCTCCACTCGAAACTCCCGCCCGGACTTATAGAACAGGCAAGGATCGGCGCTGAAATCCTTACGAATCATCCGCCACAGAATCCTGAGCGCGTCCCAAAAATTCCGCGGAGAAAAAACGCACGCCTCCAGCTGGCCGTCGTCGTGGACGATTCCCTGCCCCAACGTAACGAGGTCGTTGAGCACCGCTCCGAAGTTGGCAATCAGAACCGCCGAGGCATTCAGCTGGAACACTTCGCCGTCGACAGTGAGCCGCAGCGCGAATTTCTGATTCCGTAGCACCGCCTTGTACCCGCCGATCACGTACGCCATGAAGCCAAGGCGTTTCTTGAGCTTGCCCGGGGCCTCGGCGATCATGGTTGCATCCAGTCCGACGCCTACGCCGATCGCGAAGCGCCGGCCATCGCCAAGCCGGCCGAGGTCCAGACTCGCTTCGTCACCCGCGAGCAGAAGTGAAACGGCTCGGGACGGATTGAGTGGGATCCCCAGTGAGCGGGCGATCACGTTCCCGGTTCCGCCGGCCAGGATTCCGACTGGAGGTCCACGGTGAGCGAGCGCGCCGAGCACTTCCATCACCGTCCCATCGCCGCCAAGGGTGAACACAGCCTCGTAATCGCGCGCGTGCGCGTTGGCCAACACAGCGGCGTGACCAGGCGACTCCGTGATCATGACGTCGCAGAACACCCCTGCATCAGCGAAGGCTCTGAGGGCCCTGGCTCGCATACTAGCCCCACGCCGGGCCGCGGGATTGACGATCAGGAGCACGCGCTCGATCTGGCGCTGAGCGAGGGTGGACGCGCTCGCCGCACTCATGGGGAGCAAGTGCTCAGCGGATGCTCGGGGCGGGGATCGAACCCGCATGGGATTTTGTCCCAAGGGATTTTAAGTCCCTCGCGTCTACCGGTTTCGCCACCCGAGCGAAGAGAAGAAATGAAGCGGGAAACGGGACTCGAACCCGCGACCCCAACCTTGGCAAGGTTGTGCTCTACCAACTGAGCTATTCCCGCGATCACCGACAAAGCTACCGGTGGCAAACCACGCTAACAAGCGCCGCGTCGCTCTATGGATGCGACTGCGATTTTCAAGTTGACAAAACCTCGAACGGAATGATAACGTCTCCCCGCCGGCGAACGTCTCTGAGACGATCGCCCCTCATCCCTGTTCACACCGTGCGGAGAATCTATGCGCCGTCGTTTGGTCAGCATTGCCACTGTAGCACTGGCTTTCATCGCGGTTTTTGCCCCACCCGCAAACGCTCAGCGCGTGCTCGGTGTCGGTGACGACGCCCTGGTGCTGCCGCGGGGAATCTTCCGGTTGCGGTTGATCGGGAATTGGACCGGCTTCAACGAGCGGTACGGCATGGACACTCCGGGCCGACCCAACGGCGCGCTGGAGCCCCTCGGAATCGACTTCACACTCGACACGATCGGCGTGAGGCAATTCCCCAATCTCGCCACTCTCCAGGGCGGGCTTCGCAATCTGACAGGCAACCCGAACTGGTCCGCGACGCTTGGAAATACGCAGGTGACGCTGCGTGATCGCGTCACGGCGTATCCCATCGTCTTCGATCTGGGACTCACCAACCGCATCTCGCTCGCGATACTGATTCCATACGTACAGACGCATTCGTCGGTGTTCTTCAACGTCAACACCAACGGAACTCAGGGTAACCTCGGATTCAATCCCGCTTCAGTCGGGGCGAGCACGGTCGCGCAGACACAGAACACGACGATGTACACGCAGTTCATCGCCGCGTCCAACGCGCTCGAAGGTTCGCTCGCGGCTTGCCGGGCGAATCCCGCTGCGTCTCCCTCCTGTCCCGCTCTGCTCGCCAATCAGGCGAGCGCGTCGTCCCTTATCGCCAGTTCCAGAGCGTTCGCCGGCGGAACGGTCGGTCCGGTCGGTGGGGCATTTAGCCCGACGGGTGGTGTGTACACGGCGTCGCCGTTCGTTCCGATCGTCGGGACCGATGCGCAACTCTCGATCGAGTCGCGCGTGCAAGCGTTCAAGGCGCTCTACGCCAGCTTCCTGGGAGCTGGTAATCCGATCACGACGAACGGCCCGTTCGCGTCCCAGAGCCGACTTACGCTTCCGGACGCGCAACGGATTCTGACAGCGAGCGCGTTCGGGATCGTCGCCGACCCGCTGACGTCCACGAGCCATTCGCACGTTGGCGACACCGACATCGGTGCAAAGTTCTCGATCTTCGATTCATTCGGCGGCAGCAGCGAAGCCAGATATTCACCCAAAGGAGTGAACTTCCGTACGGCCGTCGCCGGCCTCCTTCGCCTGCCCACCGGCCAGTTCGAAAACGCCAACAACTTCGTCGACGTCGGAACGGGCCGTGGCGCTACTGCGCTCGAGGGCAGGTGGTACGGAGATGTGCTTCTTGGCAGCCGTTTCTGGCAGTCTTTCGTCGTCCGCTTCAACAAGCCGTTCTCCGACACGCAGGAGATGAGGATCATCGACCTGCCGAATGAGGAGCTGGCCCCCGCATATCGGCGTCAAACCGTCGACCGGTCGCTCGGCAGCGCGTTCGAGTTCGAGACCACGCCGCGCATCGTGATCAACGATTTCTTCGCTCTCTCCGGTCAGTACGTCTATCGGCACAAGGCCCAGGATCACTACAAGGGAACGTTTACGATCCCGACCGCTGTGACAGGCTACGCCGACATTACTCTCGACGCCTCAACGCTCGATCTCGAGACCGAGCAGACGGAACACCGGCTCGGCGGGGGAATCTCCTTCTCAAATCTCTACTCTTTCGAGCAGGGCAAGGCGAAGATTCCGTTCGAGGTGACCTACCTGCACTGGCAGACCGTGAATGGCTCCGGCGGAAATCAGCCGAAGTTCTTCACCGACCAGATCGCGCTGCGTCTCTACGCGAAGCTTTTCGGAGCGGCCAAGTAAGCCCGTCTTGAAATAGAAAGAGCCGGCCTTTCCGGCCGGCTCTTTTTTATCCCTAGGCCGGAACCGCTGCACTCTCCAGCAATTCCTTGGCATGGGCGCGACTCACTTTGCTTTCCGGATCTCCTCCGAGCATGCGCGCGATCTCATTCACGCGGCTCGTGCCCTGAAGCACGGAAATGTCGGCTGTCGTGACACCTCCTTTCGCTCCTTTGGCGACCACGATGTGATGGTGCGCGCGAGCGGCAATCTGAGGCAGGTGGGAGATCGCAAATACCTGGTGCTCCTTTGCAACACGGCGCAGTGTATCGCCAACCTGTAAACCGACCCGTCCGCCGATCCCCGCGTCGACCTCATCGAAGATGAGCGTCGGCACATGATCGACGCGCGCGAGAATGGTCTTGAGCGCCAACATCACGCGCGAGAGCTCTCCTCCTGATGCTACGCGCGCAAGCGGTCGGTCCTCGTGTCCCACATTCAGCGCCACGCGAAACTCCACATCCTCGGCGCCTTCAGCCGTCGGCTCGTCGCGCGAGATGAGGGCGACGGTGAACTTGCCGTCCGGCATCCCGAGCTGCGGCAGCAGAGCATCGACCGATCTGGCGAGCTTCTTCCCCGCCGATAGTCTCATGTCGGAAAGTTTCTCCGCTTCGCCAGACAGGCGCCGTCTCGCCTCTGCTTCCCGCGCCGTGAGGTTGGCCAAATCGAATTGCGCGGTATCGATGAGATCGAGCTCCGCTCGCGCGGACCGCCCGGACTCGATCGCGTTGTCGAGCGTCGGACCGTATTTCTTGAGCAGCCCGAAAAGTCGATCGCGGCGTTGTCGGACTTCTTCCAGGCGCGAAGGGTCGAGATCGACCGAGCCCGCGTAATCTTCAACGCTGCGAGCAAGCTCCTGAAGCGCATAGAAACCGGCGTCGAACAGCTCCTGCATTCGCGCCGCCGATGGATCAATTCTTTCTATTGAAGTGAGCGGGCGCTGCGCGGCGCCGAGCTGACCGAGTACGCTCGCTTCTTCGCCCGACAGAAGATCGTTCAGCGTCGTGGCGAGCGTCCGCAGCTCGTCAGCGTTCTCCAGAACGCGGGCCTCGTCCTCGAGCTTGGTGTCCTCGCCGGGCGAAAGACGCGCGTCCTCTATCTCCTTTGCCACGTGCCGCAAATAGTCGGCGCGCTTCTCCGCCTCGGCGCGGCGCGCGGTGAGCGTGGTGATCTCGCGACGCACGGTCGATAGCTCTCCATACGTACGCCGGACCTGATCCGCCAGCGTCTCCGCGCCGCCGAACGCGTCGAGAATGCGGCGCTGTGATTCGCCATCGAGAAGCGTCTGGGCGTCGTGCTGGCCGTGAAGATTCACGAGCTGGCGGCCGATCTCCGCGAGCACAGTGGCCGTCACCGGAGCGCCATTGATCCACGCGCGTCCCCTGCCACCGGTGGCGATCTCGCGCTTCAGCACGAGCGTATCGTCTTCGACCTCGATGCCTTTCTCGTCGGCGAGCTTGGCGATTCCGCGCACACTCGATACGTCGAACACGCCTTCGACCGTGGCCTTTTCCGCCCCTGACCGAATGAGATCGGCGCTCGCCCGCTCGCCGAGCAAGAGTCCAAGCGCGCCGACGATGATGGACTTGCCGGCACCCGTCTCGCCCGAGAGAACGTTGAAGCCCTCGCCCAGGGGAAGCGTCACCGATTCGATGATCGCGAAATTCCGAATCCGTAACTCAGTCAGCATCAGAGTGACTCGTCCTCGGGCAACCCTCCCCAACCCAGCTTGACTCTCATACGCTCAAAAAAGGTGGCCCCCGGGAAGCGAACGATCCGAACAGGGTTGTCCGCTTTTTTCACAATGAGCTTCTCGCCTTTCACAAAGCTGGTTCCGACCTGCCCGTCGACAGTGACGAGCAGCTCGGTGGGAGTCTCACTCGCCTCAACCGTCACCTCGGCGTCGGCCGGAATCACGAGGGACCGCACCGCCAGCGTATGCGCTGAGACAGGCGTGATGATGATCGACTCAAGCGTCGGGACAACGACGGGCCCGCCGGCGGAAAGACTGTACGCAGTCGATCCCGTCGGAGTGCAAATCACGATGCCATCAGCGGCATAGGTCCCGATGCTTTCGCCATCGACAGAGATGTTGAGCCTTACGACGCGGGCGAAGCCACCCTTGTGAAGAACGAAATCGTTGAGAGCGCGCCATTGATTCCGCGCCACACCCTCCGGACTGATCGCACGCGCGCTGAGCGCCATGCGCGGCTGCGCGACGTACTCGCCGCTCGCGAGGTTCTTGAGCGCCGCCTCGAAGTCCTCACTCTGGCAGCTCGTAAGAAAACCGAGACGTCCGAGATTGACGCCCAGAATCGGAATGTCCCCGCCATCGAGGAAGCGCGCACCACGAAGAAGAGTCCCATCTCCACCGAGGGTGACGAGCGCGTCCAGCTGTGTTGGATCCTCGAGTCGAGCGCCCTTGCCCGCTACCTCATGCAGACCCTGCTCGAGCAGCGGCTCGATTCCAAGCGACGGTGCGACGCGAAAGAGCGTGCGGAGTATTTCCGGAAGCTCGTCGTAACCCTGATGCCCGATGACACCAAGCCGCATCAGACGGCGCGAAGGTGGGTGCCCCGCGAGCTCTCCATTCCAAACGCTTCGCTTACGCGGCGCGCAATGCCGTGCGCGTCAAGACCGAGGCCCGCCAGCTGCTTTACTCGCGGCGCCTGATCCACGAAAGAGTCCGGCACGCCGTGGGCGACGACTTTGACCGCGGGATTCATCTCACCAACCACGGCGGACATGTGCGCTCCAAAGCCGTTGACGACCGTTCCCTCTTCGACGACGAGAATATTGCGGTGATCGCGGATAATCTCCGCGAGCGCCCGCTCGTCGTGCGGCTTGAGGTAGCGGCAGTTCACCACGGTAACGCTCACACCACTGTCGTTCAGAATTTCCGCGGCGGCGAGCGATGGAAGCACCATCGTGCCCACTGCGAGGATGGCGACGGCTTGCTCAGCGTCCCGAGCCCCAACGCTGGCGCGACGCAACACCTCCCACGTCGCGTGAGGGATGGCCTCGATCTCGGACGCCGGCGGGACGATATC
>JBBQWD010000025.1:0-11905 GCA_038210945.1 Gemmatimonadales bacterium | reverse complement strand
CTGATGACGGCGCAGGTCTTCGAATCGAAGCCCATGCCGGCATCGGTGTAGCCGATCCGGTCGATCGTGGAGCGCACGATCTCGGGAACGTTGACGTATGTCTTGGTGGTGATTTCGCCGGCAACGCAGGCGAGCCCGGTGGTGACCAGCGTTTCGCAGGCGACTCGAGCCATGGGGTCATCTTGCAGAATGGCGTCGAGAATGGCGTCCGAGATCGCGTCCGCGACCTTGTCAGGATGACCTTCGGTTACGGATTCGGACGTGAACAGATGTCGATCGAGCACGAAGTTCCTCTGGGGAATATGAGGATGATCGGTGGCAACGGTCGCACGCCGTACTATTCGTGCGCCGAGGAAGATTTAACCCCACCGGAGCCTTCGAAGATATTTCCATCGACGAAGCCGGGCAACCCATCGCGCAAAAATGGAGCATCACCGAACGCCGACATGAGTCGGCGGCGCAGCTCGCCCTCAGCTTCTCGAGCGGTCCTCGAGGCAAGGGCGGCGTTCGCTGCTTCGGCGGCGACGGCGACGCTCACGCCTCGCACGATGCGCTTCACCAATGGGACGGCGCGACCCGCCACGCTCAGGGAGCGGACGCCCAGTCCGATCAGCGCGAACGCCATTAAAGGCTGGGACGCCATCTCGCCGCACACCGCGACCTCCATGCGGTGAGCGCAGCCGACATCGACGATCCGTTTTATCAGCGTCAGAACCGCCGGATGCAGCGGCGTAAAACGCGACGCGAGGTTCGCGCTGCCGCGATCCACCGCCAGCGTATACTGCACGAGGTCATTCGTCCCGATGCTGAAGAAGGAAACGTCATCCACCAGCGTGTGAATGGAGAGCGCAGCGGCGGGGGTCTCCACCATGACTCCGAGCGGGAGGTCGTGCCGGTACTGCACTCCCCTCGCATCCAGCTCCGCGGCGGCCTCGTTGAGGAGATGCTTCGCCTGCTTGACCTCGTCGAGGGTGATGATGAGCGGGAACATGATCCTCACGTCGCCGTGCATCGCGGCTCGGAGCAGCGCGCGTAGCTGAGTCTTGAACAGCTCGGGCTCGTCGAGGCACATCCTGATCGCGCGCCACCCGAGGAAGGGGTTGGGATCGGTCGGATAGCCGCCCACGGGCAGCTTGTCGCCGCCGACATCAAAGGTGCGAATCACCACCGGTTTGCCGCCGAATGCCTCGACGACGTGGCGATACGCCTTGTACTGCTCTTCTTCGTCGGGCATCGTCGCCCTTCCCACGACCAGAAACTCGGTGCGCATCAGACCAACGCCTTCCGCTCCGCTGTGCGCGGCCGCTTCGGCTTCTTCGGGAAGATCCACATTGGCGCGCAGCGTCACCCAGTGGCCGTCGAGGGTGACAGAATCGGCTGCCGAGAGCGCCTGGAGCTCTTTTGTCTCCATGGCTTCTCGAGCGCGTGCCACCCGGTAGCTGTCGAGCTGCGCCTGCGTTGGGTTGATGATGAGAACGCCGGTGCTACCGTCGAGGATCAGATGTTCGTTGCCGTTCAGGCGTTCCGTCGCGTCGCGCAGTCCAACCACCGCGGGCAACCCGAGCGAGCGAGCAAGAATCGCGACGTGCGAGGTGCGCGTGCCGGCGTCAGTGGCGATTCCGATGATCGCTTCGCGATCGAGCTGGACGGTGAGGCTGGGCGTCAAATCGTGTGTGACCAGGATCTTGTTCGATCCCTTCGGAAGATCAACCGGATCATGATCGGGCAGCCCAAGCAGGATCGACAGGACCCTGATGTGCACGTCGATCAGATCGCCGACTCTCTCGCGCAGGAGCGGACGCGCGTGGCCCGCGAACTGTTGGCGCCACTCGAACAAGACAAGGTCGAAGCCTTTTTCAGCGCCGATATTCTGGTGGATCAGCTCCTCGACCTGGCGGATAAGCTCGCCGTCCTCGAGTATCGATAACTGGACGTCGAAAATCGCGGCCTCTTCAGGCCCGGCGTGTTTTTCCGCGCGGGCTCGGACCTGACGCACGCGCTCTCTCGCCTTTTCGAGCGCGGCGTGGAAGCGCTTGACTTCGCCTGGTATCGCTTCGTCGGAGATGATGCGATGCCGGACGTCCGGGACTTCCCAGCGGAGAAGGTGGACTGGTCCGTCCACGATTCCCGGTGAGGCAGGCATCCCTGCGATCCCGTTCCGCATCAACTCTCTCCGAACTTGTTCGCGATGCACGCGGCCAGGGCATCGAGCGCCGCCTCGGCATCGTCACCCGTGGCTCGCAGCACGACCGTCGAGCCGAACTCGGCGGCAAGCATCATCACCCCCATGATGCTCTTCGCGTTCACCTCGAGGTCGTCACGCACGATGGTAATGCTGCTCTTGAATTTCCCCGCCGTCTTTACGATCTCGGCGGCAGGGCGAGCATGTATCCCCAGTTTGTTGACGATCTTTGCTTCGCGCTCAGGCATCAGGTCAGGACCGAGTAGAGAACGAAAATCGCGAGAACTCCGAGAGCAATCCGCCAGCCTTCCGCGCGCTCGTGGAGCCGCGCCAGAAGAAGAATCCCCAGCAACGCCGCGATGATGATACCGCCCGCCAGCACTCTGCCCGGACCGACGACGCGCTGAAGCGCGAGCGGAAGCGCCAGGCCGGCCACAACCGCGGCCGCGCTGCCGATGTAGTGCGGGCCCTGCCTCAACACTGGATTGCCAAGCGCCGAGGCAACGTTGAGACCGCGCGACAGACCAATCCGGAGTCCCCATGCCCTCAGCAGAAAATGTCCGACGTTGTAGAGCAATAGAAATGTACCGACAACTTGTACGGGAGAGCCGCCGGCGCCATAAACGCAAAGCGCGACGAGTGAGCAGAACGGCAGCCAGCTCGCCCACACCAGCCGATCCCCGACACTGCCGAGCGGACCGGCAAGTGCTGTCCGGAATCGCTCGATTCTCACCGGATCGACGCCATCGAGCTCTGCTCGCGTGAGTGCGCCGACGGCGACGCCCGCCAGATAGGGATGCGCGTTGAAATAGCGCGATTCGCGCGCCAGCGCGGCACGATACTGCGGGCCATCGACCCCGCCCGGTAAATACCGCAGCGCGGGCTCCATGACAAAGCCGACACCAGTCCCCAAAAGCGTCTCGTAATTCCACGAGCCCTGTAGCGCCAGCAGGCGAACGTACATCGCGAGCTTGACGCGAAATGGCAGTGAAAACCCCGCGGCGGTGGGCCCCCCGGTCATGTCATTGCCAAGAGGATCGTAGAAGCCAGCAGGCCGCCGAGAAACAGCCACACGACGCGACGAATGGAGTGGAACACTTTCCAGAGCGCTCCGCCCGCCACGATCGCCGCGGTCACGACGACAACGGCGCGCGACGGCGCCGACTCGCTCCCCCAGATCGCTACGATGGCGCGGACGAGCGGGCTGAAGATGATCATGCCGACCATCGTAACGAGCCCCGCCCGCAACATATCCATCGTCATCCCCGAGAGGTGGAGTGAAAAAAGCGCGTCGCGTGATCCCGCTTCGATCGAATCGCGTGTGCGCTCCAGACGCCCCGCGATGATGCGCCGCAGCGTGACCATGCTCCAACCGCTGACGCTCGCGGTGAGTAGCGCGGCAAGAAGAGAGGCCGGAAGTGCGCCGGGCATTCCAGGCGGCTGCGCGGCGAACAAAGCGCCGCCGACGACACCGGCAGATCCCCACTCAGGATACCGCGAAGCACCGAACGGCAGCGTGTCGAGCGCGATGAGCTCCAGCACGACGCCGATGAGCAGCCCCGCCTGCGGATAACCGATGAAGGCTCCGGCCAGCGTCGCCGCGACGATCGGTCGCGAGATCATCGCCTGCGGAAAACTCACGACATCCAAACCGAGCAACGCTCCGAGGAGCGCGATCGGCAACGCCTGAGCCAAACTCACTTCGTCTCCCCGTCGAGCACTTCGGCAAGCGGACGCGAGCGAGCGGATGGAACGTCCTGGGCAGTGACTTCCACGCCCGACGCTTCAAGCGCGTGCAGCTGCGTTTCCTCTTCTGGCGTGAGAAAAACGTAGCGGAGCTTCTCCGCGCGGCCGGCGCGGTGGTGGATTCCACCCAGATTGACGCTGCCGATTGCCTTCACGCCCTTCACGAGTCGAAGCATGCTCGCAATGTCGCCCGTGATGAGGATGCCGGGACGAGGATCGTTCGCGTAGCGGGGGTGATCGCGGATCGCGGTGTCGACGTCCGCGAAATAGATCTCCATCTCAGGCGGGATCGCCATCCGATACAGCTCTTTTTCCCAATCGCTGGACGCGACGAGATCATCCACGAGCACCAGAAAGCGAATGTTGTGCGGCTGGCCCCAGCCTACGACAACCTGGCCGTGAATGAGCCGGTCGTCGATGCGGTAGAGCTGAATCGCCATCAGCCGCGCTCAATGACGATGAGCGATGCTTTTCCCCGCTCCGCGGCGGCTCTCGCGGCTTCCTCAGGCGTGCCCCGGGCGCTGAACACAAAATCGAGAAGCGTCGCCAGGTTCACGCCCGTTACGAGCACGAGGTCAGGATTCTCCTTGGCGATTCTGCGCGCGGCGATGGTGCCGCTGCCCCCGGGAAGATCAGTGAAGATCACCTTCGCTCCGGTGCGCGCGAGCTCGGATCGTATCGCGGCCTCGATGTCACCTGGCGCCATGCCGGTGTTGGAAAGCACGACGAGCTTGTCGGCGAGGCCGCAAATCTGGCCGACGGCGGACACCAGGCCGGCGGAGAAATCGCCGTGACCTACGACGATTGCTTTCGGCTTGGCCATTCCGGCGCTTTCGCTCTCATTCATGGTCTTCCTGGAGATACTCGCGAATGTTGCTCGCCTTCGCCGCTGTTTTCATGCGATGGACAAGCCGGTCGTTGAAAGCTTCAGCCGCGTTGATCCCAGAATAGCGGAGCAGGTGGTTCAGCGCGATGACTTCTGCAATCACTGTGATGTTCTTTCCCGGATTGAGATAGACCGTAATCTTCGGCAGCTCGACTTCCAGTATGGTCGTGGTCTGGACGTCGAGACCGGTCCGCTCGACCACAGCGTGCTGGTCCCACTCCTCGAGCTGGACGACGACCTCGATGCGCTTCTGCTGCCGGACGGCGCGGATTCCGAAAATTGCAGGAATGTCGATCAGGCCGACGCCGCGAATCTCCATGTAGTGCCGCTGCATCTCGTGTCCGCGACCGATCAGCACGTCGTTCCCGCGCTTGCTGGCGATGACTAGATCATCCGCCACGAGCCTGTGCCCGCGCTCCACGAGATCCAGCACGCATTCGGATTTTCCGATCCCGCTCTTTCCCGTGAAGAAAAGGCCAACTCCAAACACGTCGGCGAGTGACCCATGGAGAGACGAGGTAGGCGCGAATTCCATCTCGAGCACCGGTTTGATGCGCCGGTAGAATTCGGCGGTCTTGAGCTTCGTGCGGATGAGAGGAATCCCAGCCGCGCTTGCGAGCTCCTTGAGTCCGGATGGAAAACGCTGTCCCTTGGTAACGAAAACGGCCGGTATCGGAAACGAGAAGAAGAGCTCGAGGATCTTCCTTCGTTCAGAGGTGCTCAGCGACAAGAGATACGTGATCTCCGTCTCACCGAGAACCTGTAGACGTCCTGGCGAGAATCGTTTGACGTAGCCCGCCAGCACCAGTCCCGGGCTCGACACTTCCGGATTTCCGACTATCCGATCGTGTCCTGTGCCCGGTTCAATCTCCTCGAGCTGCAGCGTACCGCGCAGGCGCTCGAGAAGCGTGGCGACGGTTACCTTCGGGGCCGGCATTCCCGCTCCTTCAGTGATTTTCCGTTCGGCGTCATCGCGCGACTACCTGCTCGAGGTGCGCCAGCGTGTCGTTGGCCGCGCGGTCCCAGGTGAACGCCTCGGCAAAGCGACGGCCCGCTGCGCCGAGCGATGATACGAGTTCCGGAGATTCAAGAAGTCCTCTCATGGCCGCTGTCATGGCGGCTGCATCACCCTGAGGAACGAGAAAGCCGGTTTCGCCGTCGATGACCGACTCGCAGATTCCCGGCGAGTTGGCGGCGATCACCGGCGTCGCGCACGCCGCCGCTTCGAGATTGCTGATTCCCCACCCTTCCTTTGGCGACGCCAGTGTCGAGGCCCAAGCACGACGAAGGAGATGAATCTTCTGATCCTCTGGAATGAAACCTAAAAACTTCACCCTGTCCTCCAGGTGAAGAGATTTTACCAGCCGTTCGAGCGGAGCGCGATAGTCCCCTGCTCCGGCGATCTCCAGAGTCGCGCTCGGCACACTGAGAGCCGCGAATGCGCGAATGACGACGTCTACGCGTTTGTACTTCTTGAGCCGACCAAGATAAACGAAGAGCGGAGTCGCGGATCGCTCCGCCGGACTGGGCGTCAGACGTTCCGAATCAACTCCGTTGTAGATGATGCGGATGGAGCCGCGCGGGATTCCGCGCGCAACCAGATCGTCGGCAGTACTGACACTCACCGCTTGAAACGGCACCTTCCGATAGAGAGCGCCGAGTGGCTTTTCGGAGAGCCAGACCGCGGCTGCGAGCGGTAGCGGGGCCTCACGAAAGACCGTAGCGCCGAAGAGGTGGTGGACCAGCGCGACGAGCTTGGGCACGCCCCACATCGGCGTGTACAACGGAACCTTGTTGAGGTCCTCGATGACGACATCGTAGGTGTTGGCAGCGAGGTGGGCCGCGTAGTATCCGCGTGCAAGGAACGGATACGTCTGACGACTCCCGACTCGGTGAACGTCAATTCCATCGAGCTGGACGCGCTGAGGGGCGTTTTTCCATGCGCTGCAAAGCAGATCCACGCTGTGTCCGCGCGCGACGATGCGGCTGAAGATTTCCTTTAGGTGAAGCTCGGCGCCGCCCGCTTGCGGATTCTGGTGATCCTGCCAGTTAAGTACGAGTATGCGCACTAGATCATGCCGGCCTGTCTGGCGAAGGCATCGAGCACGCCATTCACGAACTTGGCGCTGGCGGAAGTGCCGAATCGTTCGGCGAGGCGAACAGCTTCCTGAATCGCGACGCGAGGCGGAGTCTCACCCTTCAGCAGCTCGGCGGCACCTAGACGAAGCACTGATCTCTCGATCGCTCCGAGGCGCTCGAGGCGCCAGTTGGTCGTGACGTCGGCGAGCCGCATGTCGAGCTCGCTTCCCCCGCTTACGACCTCACGAACGAGAAGTCCAGCGAGACGACGCTCCTCGGGAGCGACCGCAAGATCGTCCCAAACCTGGCTCGCTACGCGATCCAGATTCTTTCCGCCCCGCATGTCGCACGCATAGAGTGCCTGGAGCGCCCGTGCGCGTGCGCGCGTCTCAATCCTCATCGTCGGGCGTCAGTCGATCCATGAGGTCGGCCATCTCGAGGGTCGCCACAGCCGCATCCCATCCCTTGTTGCCGTGAGCGCCACCGGCGCGCGCTTCGGCCTGTTCTTCCGTGTCACAAGTGAGAACGCCAAATCCGATCGGAGTCTCCGACTGGGCGCTGGCTTCGGCGAGTCCTCTTGATGCCTCGCCCGCGATGAAATCGAAGTGCGCGGTCTCGCCGCGGATCACGGCTCCGACGGCGACGATGCCGTCGTAGCGCTCACTCTCGAGAAGCCAACGGGCAGCGACGGGAAGCTCCCATGCTCCGGGAACCCAGACCACGTCGATGTCTTCGAAAACGACGCCGTACTTGAGCAGCGCCTCGAGGGCGCCGTCGACGAGCTTCTTTACGATGGGCTCGTTGAAGCGGCTGGCGAGGACGGCCACGCGTCGCCCGACGCCACTCGGCAATCCCGCAAACTCAGCCATCTACGACGCGAAGAGGTGTCCGAGCTTCGCCCGTTTGGCTTCGAGGTAGCTTGAGTTCTCGTCGTGCGCAATCGAGATGATCGGCACCCGCTCATCGATCGTGAGGCCATATCCTTCGAGCCCCACGAGCTTGCGCGGATTGTTGGTGATCGGACGGATCGTCTTCAACCCGAGATCGAGGAGTATCTGGGCGCCGATGCCGTAATTGCGGAGGTCGGGTTTGAAGCCAAGCCGCTCGTTCGCTTCGACGGTGTCGATCCCCTGATCCTGGAGCTCGTACGCCTTGAGCTTATTGAGCAACCCGATACCGCGACCTTCCTGATCGAGATAGACGATCACGCCCTTCCCCTCTTTCGCGATCATCTTCATCGCCGTTTCCAGCTGCCAACCGCAATCGCAGCGGAGCGAGTGGAAGACGTCGCCGGTGAGGCACTTCGAGTGCATGCGCACGAGCACGCTGGAATCCGGACCGACATCGCCCAACACCAGAGCGATGTGCTCGTGCTTGTCGACATCGTTGCGATAGCCGAGGACGCGCCAGGTGCCGCTCTCCATTGGGAGGCGAGCTTCTGCGACCCTGTGCACCAAACGCTCGGTCTGAAGCCGGTACGCGACGAGCTGGGCGACTGTGATGAACGTGAGGCCGTGCTCTTGAGCAAAGCGGTCCAACTCGGGGCGTCGCGCGCTCGACCCATCTTCGCTCAGGATCTCGCAGACCACGCCGGCGGGCGCGAGTCCGGCGAGCCGCGCGAGATCGATCGCGGCTTCGGTGTGTCCTACGCGCTGCAACACGCCACCTTCGCGAGCGCGGAGCGGCGGGACGTGTCCGGGACGACGGAGGTCGGAGGGCACGGTCTTCGGATCTACCGCGACGCGGATGGTCTTGGCGCGATCCTGCGCGCTAACGCCGGTCGTAACGCCAAACCGCTCGTCGGCGTCGATGCTGATCGTGAAGGCGGTGCGATACTCCTCGGTATTCGTTTCGCTCTGTTGCGGAAGCTCCAGCTGGTCGGCGCGCTCACCGGTGAGCGCGAGACAGATCCATCCTCCCGCCTTCCGGATCATGAAGTTGATCAGCTCGGGCGTGACGAGATCCGCCGCGCAAATGAGATCGCCTTCGTTCTCGCGATCCTCATCATCCGCGACGACGATCAGCTTGCCGGCTTTGATATCGGCAATGGCCTGCTCGATTGTTCCGAACGCCATGGTTGTCAGTGCTCCAGCGAGAAATCGGTCAAGGAAGTTAGCGCCGATGCCTCGCGCATGTAGGGCTCGAGCAGACGGCGCACGTGTTTGGCGACGACGTCAGCTTCCACGTGCACGCGGCTTCCCTCTTTCAGCGCGCCAAGTGTGGTGTGACGCAAAGTGTAGTCAATGAGAGAAACTTGCAATCCGCCCGGCTTGAGCTCGTTGACCGTCAAGCTCACGCCATCAATCGCGACTGATCCGTGCAGCACCATCAGCGACTCGATGGCCTGGGGGACGGAGACATCGATGAGCAGCGCATCACCGGCCTGCTCGCGCGCACCGACGATACCAACGCAGTCCACGTGTCCCTGGACGATGTGTCCACCAAGCCTGTCGCCCGGGCGAAGGGCGCGCTCGAGATTGACGCGTGTTCCCTTCTTCCAATTGCCGATCGTCGTGCGCTCCAGCGTAGTCAGCACCGCCGCGGCGTCGAACCAGCCGGGACCGAATTCACGAACTGTGAGGCATGTTCCATTGATGGCGATGCTTTCTCCGTTGGAGAGGTCGGGAAAAGGAGCACGGATGCGAATCTCGCGACCGGCTTCGGTCTGCCGGACGCTTTCGACTTCGCCAACCTGCTCGATCAATCCGGTGAACATTTCAGGCCTCTCGCAGCGCGTACACGGTCATGACATCGTCTCCAAATTCGGCGCGCCGAACTATCGGCTTCTTTGCAAGCGTTTCCCGATAGTTGCCTGGCAGTCCGGAGAACGGACTCAGCGCGTCGCCCCCAAGAGTGATGGGTGACTGAAAGATAACGAGTCGGTCTACCAGGTCCTGCTGGAGGAACTCCTGCGCGACCCGGGCGCCCCCCTCTACCAACAGATGCTGCACCTCGAACCCCCGCAGGGCTTTTAGTGCCGCCGGGAGATCTTCGGCTTCGAAAACATCCACACCCGCGTTGTGAAGGGCCGCGAGCCGGGCTACCGGGGCGTGGTGAGCGAAAATCATCGTTGGCGTCTGTTTCGCCGTGCGCACAAGGCTGGATTGAAGCGGAGTGTCGGCATTTCTGTCAAACACTACCCGCATTGGAGCAACGCGAGGGCGAATCGTACCCCTCGCGGTCAGCTGCGGATCATCCGCCCGCACTGTTCCGAGCCCCACTGCGATCGCGTCGACGTTCGCGCGCAACCGCTGCACTTCACTGCGCGAAAGCTCGTTGCTGATCCAACGGCGCTCGCCCGAGGGATCGTTCATCTTGTCGTCGCTCGAAAGAGCAAGCTTGAGCGTCACCCACGGCCGCGTCGAGTTCGCGGCCGCGAAAAAGAAGGGAGCGTTCAGCTCGATCGCGGCTGGTTCTTCCACGGAGAAGTCGACCTGAACCCCGTAGTCGGCGAGGTGCCTTGCTCCTCCGCCCGCGAGTGCCGTAGGATCGGCCGCGGCGATCACGACGCGCTGGACGCGTGCCTCCAGAATTGCCTCTGTGCACGGGGGCGTCTTGCCGAAGTGGTTGCATGGCTCGAGCGTCACGTACATGGTCGATCCGCGCGCGCGATCGCCCGCTGCCTTGAGGGCGACTATTTCGGCGTGGGGCTCACCGTAGCGCGCGTGGTAGCCTTCGCCGACGACGGTACCGTCGCGAACGACAACAGCGCCGACCATGGGGTTCGGCGCTGTTTGACCCCACCCTTGCTGGGCGAGGGCGAGCGCGCGACGCATGTACTCCGCGTCGCGCTCGTCGTTAGAACCCGAATCGAGCTCCGACCGATCCGTAGATTCTGGAATCGGCTGCTTGCTTGCCACTGAAGGTATTGAAAGTGTTGATCGTGCCACCGGATACCTGTCCAATTTCGCCCGTGAGCTTGAGAAGCAAAAGGTTCATGGACAAATCGGCGAAAACGTTGGTGCGCGTCAAGTTCTGGGAAAGCCCTGTTGCGGAGGCGTTGGCCGCAGGAGTCGCCGGTGGGCCAACCCGAGCAGCAATGTGACCACCGATATCTGTGGAGACGTCGTACTTGTCCTGGCCGAATCCAGCCGCAAAACCGAACAACAGCAAGCTCTTGCTCGCGACAATACGCCAGGCATTGGTTTTCAAGCTCAGGTTGTTGACGTAAAGCGAGTCGTTACCGCTATTCGCCGCAATATTCACGGTAGGAAGATCGCGGTGCAGGTAACTCACCGAGACGCCGGGCACGAGCAGCGATTCCTGCAGGATTCCGACGCGCGCTCCATAGCCAAACTTGAGCGAGCCGCTCGGAGCCTTGACGCTCACATTATTGCCAGTGAACTCGGGCAGATACGACGCGCTAACCAGAAGGTCTACACCGCCGACATTGGTGATAGCGAGCGGAAGGCCTTTGAATATGCCGACCGCGAGCTCCGCGATTGGCATTGGAATGATCTGGGTCTTTGTATCGTAGCGGCTGCTCGTCGCACCCGTGACGGCCGGCGTGACGTTCTGAACCTGTGGCAGCGTTCCCTGAATCGCGTTGATTCGGAAGCCGGCGGAAAAATGCCCGAGTCCGCCCAGACTTCCGGCCTGACCGAGCGTAGCGTTGCCGCCAGTGATGACGCCACCGAGCTGCGGAGCCATGTACTGGAAAAGATCGATCGCCTTCTGACACGCATCCTGAGATGCACGCGCCTGATCGGGAATTCCAAGACCATTGACCGTGCCCGGCGGGCAGCGCTGGGTGTCGACTCCTTGCGCTTGTACTGAGGTCGCGGCCATCGCAACGGCTGCGAACGAAACGAACAAACGTGCTTTCATCGATTCAATCCTCAAGAAAGTATGACTGCTCCCGTGCCCGGCTTGAGCGAGCCGAGAATCCAGCCCGACACTCCAGCACCGGTAGCCGCCGACAGAACCGCTTCAACGTCGGACGGCGAGCAGATGACGACCATTCCTACACCCATGTTGAACGTTCGGTACATCTCGGCGGGTTCCACCGCCCC
>JBBQWD010000024.1:0-11985 GCA_038210945.1 Gemmatimonadales bacterium | reverse complement strand
TCGGCGATCTCGTCCTTCGTCGCGAAGCGCTGCAGCGGAATCCCGCGCGTGAATTGCTTCCTCATCTCGGGCGTCGGCGCCAGGCGTCGCATGCCCTCAGTATCATCCACACCGCCGGGAGCAATCGAGTTGACCCGCACCCCTTCCGGTCCCCACTCGATCGCCAGACACTTGGTGAGCATGTCTACTCCGGCTTTCGCCGCACAGACGTGCGCCTGCATGGGCATTGCAGTGAACGCCTGCATCGCCGAGATATTGATGATGGAAGCGCCTGGCCGCTTGAGATGCTCGAACGCGGCCCGGCATGTGTTGAACGTGCCGAGCAAATCGATGTCTATGACTGCTTTGAATCCGTTCGCCGACATTCCAAGCGCCGGAGCTGGGAAGTTGCCGGCTGCCCCGCACACGATGAGGTCTATCTCTCCGTGAGCTTCGCGCGCGGACCGAATGGCAGAGGCCAGCGCGTCGAAGTCGCGCACGTCAGCGGGATGGCCGGAGGCGACGCCTCCCGCTTTCCGAATCCCCTCGGCGGCCGCATCGAGTTTCTCCTTCGTTCTGCCGATCAGCGCCACTTTGGCGCCGCTCCGCGCATAGCGGGTCGCAATCGCCAGGTTGATTCCGCTCCCGCCGCCAGTGACGATCGCGACCTTTCCCTCGAGCAGTTTTTCTCCGAACACTTCCGCCATGGACGCTCCATCAAGACGAGGCGTGGCGCAACAGGTGCGCTGCGAATCGCAAACCTATCATAAAGGATCGCATCATGAATCGCACAGTCATCACGTTCGCGCTTGCCACAGTGGCGATGGGGTGCGCGCCCGCTGTCAGCAACAACCCCGGCTCGCCGAGTGGTGCGACGGAGAGCTCTCTAATGCAGGCCGATCGCGACTTTGCCGTCGCAACCCACGCCCGCGGAATCGACGGCTGGATGTCCTTCTATGCGCCTGACGCAATCCGCATCCGCTACCGCGACAACATGGTGAAGGGCTTCGACGAAATCCGGAAGTTCGATTCGCCGGGCATATCCGATACGACCAGTGTTTTGAACTGGGAGCCCACCGATGCGCACGTCTTTCGCGGCGGTGACATCGGTTCGACTACAGGTAGATACTGGGCAGTAAGCCGCGCGGGCGCCGATTCAGGAAAAGAGACTGGTCGCGGCCGCTACGTCACAATGTGGCGGCGGGACGGTGGACGATGGCTCGTCATTATGGACACCGGCTATCCGGAGCCACCGGCCTCGGCTCGTTAACGGGGAAATGCCGGACAACAAAAAACCCCGTACCCTTTCGGGTACGGGGCGGCTACTGGTGGCCCACCCGTCCTAACAAGCTCGACCAGTAGCTATCATCGTGGGCCGGAGAGAAAACCCGCCCTCATCTACTTAGACTCACCATACGGCAAAAGGGTTTAAAAGATTCTCTGGATTGTTTCCGGGACAGGCGGGAAGGCCCGCCAGGCTGCGGAACTAGTTGTCGCGACGCCGTTTACGGGTCGTAACCAGGGCAAGGTCCCCGGTTGAAGAAAAGAGCTGCTCGACCGCCATGCTCGAGAGAGCGGCGACGGTTTCTCTATTCAGCGACAACCTGTTGGAACCACCGCCCGGATTCTCGTCGATCAACCCGGCCTGTCGCAACGCCTGCACATGGTGGGTGATCGTGGGCTTCGAGACCTTGAGACTCCGCGCCAGCTCCGCGGATGTCGTCGGTGCGCGCGCAAGAACAGACGCAATCGCATAGCGCGTGGTGTCGCCGAGCGCCCTGAATACCGATTCCGCGTTCACCGCGTGACTGGACTTGCGCGGAGATTCCGGCGCTTGCCAATCGTCGTCGACGATCTTGTTCGGAGACGCCGCGCCCCGCGCGATGGGGAAGTATAGACTGTATCGCTGCGGTTTCGTCTCGTACTTCGCCCACCATCTGCGAGTGTTGAACCCGGACGGAATTATGTACAGGCGGTCAACGCGGTCAGTCATGATCGCAGGTCCTGTCTTTGGACGGAGCTCTCCTGCCCCTTCGTCGACAGCGACAGGCAGGCTCAACTCGAGAGCCAGCTGCGTCATAGACGAGTTCTTGTACAGATCCTTCAGGTGGACTGACTCGGATCGCAGCAGCGGCTCGAGCGCGGACCAATCGCGCTTGAATCCTGTTTGCCAGAAACGGTGCAGCACGAGCGCGAGCTCGTCGCGAAATGAAGCCGGTTTCGACAGCAGCCTCGCCATTGCGCTCGTGGCGTGCGAGTCCGCCGAGTACGGCCTCAGGCCGAAATGAGCAAGCAGCTCTCCGCCCGGTAGTTTGTCGTTCGTCAGAGTCTGTTTGAGATTTTTCTTGCCGATGATGAGCGACTGCGCGGTGGCCGGGTCGCGAAATACTCCCGAGAGGATGTTCGCCTTTAGCTCGTCGGGTGGCATCTCGCGAACAGTCGAAAGAATCTGTTCGAACGTCATTTCTCCAGGCGTCCGCTGGAGAGCGTCGGCAAGTAATGGCCAGAAGAGAGGGACAGGCGCGACACGCTTTGCGACCCGGTCGAAATCGCGCGGAAGTCTGAGGAGCGCTCTTTCTTTCCACCGATCGAGCTGAGTGGGCGCGCTGCTGGTGAGAGTGTAGAGCGCGTAGAACGCCTCGAAGCGCGGCGTGACAACGAACTCGATCGGAAGGGAAGCGGAGCGAGCCATGTTAGCTAACAACCTAACATGTTCTAATCCGGCTGGGGCCGCCTGATCCCAAAAATTCCGTTCGTCATGTCGATCCGCACGACCCCGCTGTTCCAGACGTCCACACCCAACACTCCGTCGAGCGCCGCGAGAACCTGGTAGACCGGCGCGCGGACGACCGCATTCTTGAACAGAATGGGAAACCCACGAACGAACAATCGAACATCTGCCAGGACCGGCGCACGGAGAGAGATCTCCCCTCCGAGCCCACCAACTCTCCGGCTCTCGACTCGGGCGACCTGCAGCTGAAGCTTGTCGAGCAGCGTCTCGGTTACGAACGACTGCTGCGCGCCGGTGTCGAGCCCGAAATGAAGTGAAATTCCGTCTTCGCCAGTCAGCATTACCACCGGGAGACCGACCCAGAACATGTTGCGATCCGATTCCCGCCTCGATCTCGTTGGGTTTCGCACCCGAAGCTTGCTCCTCTCATAGTCCACGTCCAGATCGAGGTGTCGGATGATGTCGAAACCGATGATGCCATCGATCTTGACGTGCCCGCTGAACTCGATGGGCTTCTCCTCCCGCATTTGCATCAGGGATTCGTCGACGATCATAGTCGGAGCATTCCGCACCAGCACCTGGCCGACCTCGAGCTCGGGGACCACCGCTGGATGGGCTTTCACCCTTCCGGTGCTCGTGACGATCTCGAGCGTATCGAGCATCAGCGGCACGATGTTCAGATCGCGCGCGACATCCGAAGCGAGCATCGTCATGCTCGAGCCGGTGTCGAGCCAGAAGTTGTACTCCTTGTCTCCGATCCTGACCGGAATGAGCGGCGTTCCCGCCACCGATATCGACATCGGCAGGAGAACCGACTGCGACTGGAAAGTGATCGTTTTCGGGGGAACGTTCTTGAACGCGATCGCCCAGAGCTCGATGCTTGCCTTGTCGGCGCGGTCGCCCTTCGGCTCCGATGGATCGTTCCTCAGGGCGGCCAGAGCCTCCCATTTCTCCTGGTACTGCAAGGTCGCGGTGTAAATCACTCTCGATCCTGCGCGGAGGATCGAGTCCGTCGCCGTCCTGCGGAGTTCGCCGAACCCGTGCTCTGCCTTGGCGAGATCGCCGGCCATCAGACTGCCGAGGGCTTCGGCGAACTCTCTTTCTGATTCCGTGCGCGCGGCCGCCACTGCTTCGAAAGGATGAAGCTCGGCCAACGCCTCCCAATAACTGACACGGGTCGAGGGTCGAGGCGAAGGCGCATGAACGCAGGCCCCCATGACAATACCAGCTACCAAGACGGCGTATCCGCGCCGTTTCGCAGGCTGGCGCGACCAGTGCGTAACTCTCGGGAGTCGATTCATGAGACTGGGCACAAGCTAGGATGCTGCACACCGATACACCACACGAATCTCCAGCCGCCAACGTCCATCTCGGCACGGCCGGGTGGAACGTCCGGCAGGAGTACGCGCACAGGTTCTCCAGCGAGGGCACGCACCTCGCGCGTTATGCGACGCTTTGCCGTCAAGCTGCCCAAGGTCATCACCCACGATGTCGAAGAAATGCTCGTTCAGCACAGGATTGGGCGGGTAGCCGCCGACCCAGCGCGAGTGCCTAAGGCCGCGGAGCCCGGTGGCTACGATGAGATCGTGTACATCAGACTCCACGGTTCACCGCGGATTTACTACTCTGCCTACTCGACGGAATTCCTCGAGCGCGTCTCGCAAACGATCGAGGAGTGCACGGCGCGAGGGATTAGCGCGTGGTGTATCTTTGACAATACCGCGCTCGGCGCCGCGACGTCCGATGCGCTTAGGGTGAAATCAAATCTGCTGGACAGTCGGCGAGTGACTAGATGAGCGACAAGATCGAAAAGAGCGACGAAGAGTGGCGGAAGCAGCTCACTCCGGAGCAGTACCGAATCGCGCGGCAGAAGGGAACCGAGCGCGCTTTTACCGGTGAGTACAACGACAGCAAGCAGGCGGGCACTTATACCTGCGTTTGCTGTGGCACCCCGTTATTCGATTCGGACGCAAAGTTCGACTCCGGCACCGGATGGCCGAGCTTCACGACACCGGTGAACGGCGAAAACGTGCGCACCGAATCGGACAGCAGCCTGCTCATGCGACGCACCGAAGTCTTGTGCGCCAAGTGCGATGCGCATCTCGGCCACGTCTTCGACGATGGTCCCGGACCTACCCATCAGCGCTTCTGCATCAACTCCGCTTCACTCAAGCGAGAAGACAAATAGCGGTCGCTGAGAGTTCTACCGCGAAGGAATGATTGCCACGACGACAGGCGTGCTCTCGTTTCCGTTCCTGTCGACGGCCGAGACGCTTACCGCATCAGGCTCGCTTCCTCCAGGATAGCGGGGAAGCATGAAGAATCTCTGGAAGCCCGGTACGACCTCGGTTGACCACTCGCTTCCGGTGTGAGCGCGGATCACCCATAGCCAGGTCGCTTCCGTTCCTTGCGGCTGGAGCGACAAAGTGCTCGCGCCACTTCCCGCATCTCGGCCAGTCCGCACGAGAGGAGCTGCTGGGGGAACGCTGTCCAGCCATGTGGACGCGGGCACGAGCGCTCTCGTCGCATACGGTCCTGCCGACAGTTTCTCGGGAAGCCCATCGCGACCGTACATCAGTGAGCGCATACTGAAGTAGACGTTGCCGGTGGCTCCCGGCTGCGCGCGCGTTAGCGCGATCTGATCGAGCAGCTCCTGAGCGGGCCACCCACTCGGAGTTCCAGTGACTTTGTCAACGTAGTTGCCAATCCACATATGTCTGCCTTTGGCATTCTGCTGGAGCCACCACGGCAGAAGTATCGTGTAGCTCAGATCGGGATGGTAAGTCGGCCAGTAAAGCTGCGGCGTGAAATAATCCGCCCAGCCATTCAGGATCCACTTTCTGGAGTCGCCATAAAGCTCCGCGTATGAATCGAAGCGCCCTCCCATCTGCGGCGGATATCCCGGACGCCATGTTCCAAACGGACTAATCCCGAATTTCACCCACGGCTTTGTTGCTTTGATGCGGACGTACACCTGGTGGATCAGGCTGTCGACGTTCTCCCGCCGCCAGTCATCTCTCCCAAGATTTCCACCGGAATTGCGATAACGCCGGTAGCTGCCTGCGTCGGGGAAGTCGATGTTGTTTCCGCGCCTGTCTTTTTCCTTGTAGGGATAGAAGTAGTCGTCGACATGAACGCCATCGATGTCGTAACGCGTGACGACATCGAGTATGACCTTGATCGTGTGCTGTCGAACGGCCGCCTCTCCAGGATCCATCCACAGGTGCTTTCCGTACTTCTTCACCAACTCCGGATTCGTGACGCTGATGTGGTTGGGCGAGATTGCAGACCTGCCTGATGGATGTCTCGCCCGATAGGGATTGAACCAGGCGTGCAGCTCCAATCCGCGCTTGTGCGCTTCGTTCACGGCGAACTCGAGCGGATCGTACCAGGGGTTTGGCGCGCGACCCATTTTCCCGGTGAGGTACTCCGACCACGGCTCGTACGGCGAAGCATAGAGCGCATCGGCGGACGGCCGTACCTGAAGAATCACGCCATTGAGCTTGAGCGCCACTGCGCGGTCGAGAATCGCGAGGAGCTCGTCCTGCTGCTCCCGCGTCGAGAGCCCAGGAACCGACGGCCAGTCGATGTTGTCGACTGATGCCACCCACACTCCTCTGAACTCGCGTCGAACCGGCGGAGGCGGAGTCAGGCTCTGTACGGAATTTACGGGCGGTTGACCGCACGCGGTGTCAAACCCGGTGAGCACGAAAAATGACAGTACCACCAGACGGGGCAGGATTCTTGGCATAGAAGAGGAATGTAAATCAGATGCTCGCCAAACGGCTGCTGCTCGAGTCGAAGCAATGAAAAAAGCTCTCCAGATAGCGCTTGGCATAGTCACGAGCGTCGGTGGATTCCTCGAGATCGGATCAGTCAGCACGGCTATTCAGGCAGGCGCCGCCTTCGGCTATCAACTCCTCTGGGCACTTCTCCTCGGCACCATTTGCCTGATCTTCCTCGTCGAGATGTCCGGCCGGTTTGCCGCCGTGAGCAAGCACACGATCGTCGACGCCACCCGCGAGCGATTTGGATTCCCGTTTTTCTTTATCGTTCTCGTGGGGATGGTGTTGGTCGCATTCATGGTGCTGGTCGCGGAGCTCGGAGGAATCGGGCTGTCACTCCAGATCTTGACGGACCTCGGATTTCCCTGGTGGGCAATTCCCGTCTCCTTCGTCGTGTGGCTGCTGATGTGGAAGGGCACGTTCAGCTTGATCGAGAACGGCGTTTCCCTCCTCGGTCTTGTCACGCTCTCCTTCGTCGTGGCAGCCCTGCGACTGCATCCCGACTGGGGCGGTGCGGCTCACTCGCTCTTACCCACTTTCCCCAGCGATCAGAAGGCGAAGTACGGGTTTCTAGCCGTGAGCATTCTCGGCGCATCCATTTCTCCATACCTGATGTACTTCTATTCGTCCGGTGCAATCGAAGACGAATGGGATGAGAGCTACATCCCCATCAACCGCCTGATCGCGATTCTGGGAATGAGCTTTGGCGGCGTGTTGTCGATGGCGGTGCTCGTGACTGCTGCTCTCGCGCTCAAGCCGAACGGCATCCACGGCGAGACGTTCGAGCAGGCCGCGCTGCTCATGACGACCGCATTTCCAAAATGGGGACTCTTTCTTTTCGCCGCGGCGATGCTGGTCGCCTGCCTCGGTGCGGCTCTGGAGATATCGCTCGCCATCGCCTACTTCTTTGCTCAGGGCTTCGGTTGGAGCTGGAGTCAGGACCTCGTTCCATCCAAGAACGCGCGGTTTTGCTTCACGTACACGATCATAATTCTGCTCGCTACCGTCCCGCTGCTCCTTGGCGTCGATCCAATTAAAGTGACGATGATGTCGATGGCGCTGACGGCCGCAACTTTGCCGCTGGCGATCTTTCCTTTTCTGTTTCTCATGAACGATCCGATTTATCTCGGCAAGCACCGCAACGGGTGGGTCAGCAACTCGGTCGTCGCAGTCATCATCGTGATCTCGTTCGTGCTAGCGCTGATCTCCATACCGCTGGAGATCATCGGAGGATGACCATGGATTTGGTGCGCGATGTACTCGATAAGAAGCTCGTGGACAGCGAGCATTGCGAGATGGGCCGTGTCGACGGTCTCGTGATGCACCTTGGGGAACATTCACAGCCTCGGATTACGCACATCCAGATCGGTGGGACGACGCTGTGGAGGCGAGTGCATCCGGCCTTGGGCAAATGGGCGGCGAAGCTCGCTCGCAAATGGGGTCCGCAGCGCGCTGAACCTGTCAGGATTTCCTGGTCGCACGTTATGACCGCCGGCAGGGACATCAAGCTGGATGTCAAAGCGCGTGAGACCGGAGCAATCGACTGGGAGATCTGGATTGCGCGTCACGTCATCGAGCGGATCCCGGGCGGCGGACACAAGGAGGCGGAGTAGAATGGAAGTCAACGTGGAGCTTCTCGTCGGAACGAAGGTGCGCGATGTCGATGGCAAGGGCGTCGGCCGCATCGAGGAGATTCGCGTCGAGCGCGACGAAAAGGCATGCCTGGTAGATTCCTACCTCATCGGCGCCTCGGCCTTGATGGAACGATTGTCGGCTTGGACTCTCGTCCGGCCCATCGGGCGCTTCCTGCACAGCCGCAAGCTTTATTCGCTCTACCGGGTGCCGTGGCAGGACATGGACCTGAGTGATCCACGTCATCCGCGTCTCCGCATAGCCGAGCGCGATCTCCGGCACGCGAAGTGAAACGAATTCGCTGATCATGAGCATCACGACCACGAATCCCGCTACCGGGAAGACCGTTCGAACCTTCGAGCCTTACACGCCCGCTCGAATCAACGAATCCATCGATCGTGCGGTGGCTGCTTATCGCCAGCATAAGCGGACTTCGTTCGCCGAGCGGGCGGTCCGCATGAGCGCCGCCGCCGAAATTCTCGACGCGGAATGTCGCGAGTTCGGTCGCCTGATGACGCTGGAGATGGGGAAGCCCTACAAAGCCGCGATGGCTGAAGCGGAGAAGTGCGCGACGGCGTGCCGCTATTACGCGGACAACGCGGAGCATTTCCTCGCGGACGAGCCAGTCAAGATGGAATCGGGTAACGCCTGGGTGGCGTTTCAACCCATTGGCGTCGTTCTCGCCATCATGCCCTGGAATTTTCCCTTCTGGCAGGTGTTCCGCTTCGCGGCGCCCGCACTCATGGCCGGCAACGTCGGCATCCTCAAGCACGCGTCGAATGTCCCTCAGTGTGCTCTGGCCATCGAGGACATTTTCCGCCGCGCCGGCTTTGTCGAAGGAGCGTTTCAAACTCTGCTCATCGGCTCCGACGCCGTGGAAGGAATCATTGCCGACCCGCGAATAGCTGCCGTCACTCTGACCGGAAGCGAAGGAGCGGGGCGGTCGGTTGCGAGCGCGGCTGGGAAGAACCTCAAGAAATCAGTCGTCGAGCTTGGAGGCAGTGATCCCTTCGTCGTGATGCCTAGCGCGGATCTCGATGCCGCCGTTTCCACTGCGGTGACTGCGCGAATGATCAACAACGGCCAGTCCTGCATCGCCGCGAAGAGGTTCATCGTTCACGAAAAGATCTACGACGCTTTTCTCGAGGCTTTAGTGGCTCGCGCCTCTGCCGTCAAAGTTGGCGATCCAATGGACGAGACAACGGAGCTTGGTCCATTGGCGACAGCCGCAATCCGCGACGAGCTGGATACGCAGGTAAAGGCGTCCGTTGCGAAGGGCACCCGGCTGCTCACCGGTGGAAAGAAGCTGGAGCGGGAAGGCTATTTCTACGCGCCTACAGTTCTCGCGGACATACCGGCCGATGCGCCAGCCGCGCGAGATGAGCTTTTTGGTCCGGTTGCTTCGGTGTTCAAGGCAAAGGACCTGACGGAGGCCATCACGATCGCTAACGGAACGACCTTCGGCCTCGGTGCATCCGCCTGGACGCGAGACGACGCGGAACGGGATCGCTTCATCGCCGAAATCGAATCTGGTTTGTTGTTCATCAACGGGATGGTGGCGTCCGATCCGCGCCTTCCTTTCGGAGGCGTCAAGAACTCTGGATTCGGCAGGGAGCTGGGCGAGTTCGGCATCCGCGAATTCGTAAACATCAAGAGCGTGCGCGTGATGGTAGCCGAGGGCGCGAAAGAGTCTAAAGGGTCTAAAGGGTCCGCGACCGAGTGATCAGCGGTCGATCACAGCTCCATCACCAGCCGGACGTCGGGATCGATCGCAGATTGTGCGTCGCGTCTGGTCAGCCACGAGACGATGAAGAAAACCAGGAAAGACGATACCATCGCGATCGCTGACGCGGTCACACCAGCGGGGAATCTGAAGGCCTTCAGATAGGCCGCTGTCTCGAGCGCGAGCGTGATGACGAGACCGGTCACGATCGACGCGATCGCTCCTTCTCGCGTCGCGCCCTGCCAGTTGAGACCGACGGCGAGTGCGGGAACCAACGTAGACGCGAATAATCCCCAGCCGAATATCCCGAGAAATGCCACCATCGTTCCCGAGAGCTGCGCTGTAATCGCGGCCGCGACTGCAATGAGAATCGTAACCGCCCTCCCCCAGCGCAGCTCGTTCTTCACGCGTCTGCCGAATGCCACCGGTAAATCATGGCTGACGATGGCCGCTCCAATGTTGATGAACGAGTTGGCCGCGCTCATCGTCGCCGCGGCGATTCCCGAGAACACCAGCGCTGCCAGAATGATCGGCGTCGCGTTGAGCAGCAGGCTCGGCGTCGCCTGATCCGGACTCGCGAGCGGTGCTAGTTGCCCGCTCAATACAAACGCCTTCACACCGACTCCAACGCTGAAATACAACAGCAGCACGAGCACGAGGCCGAGTGTCTTGAGCAGAGGATACCATTTGAGCTGGAGCGGATCGCGGAGCATGTAGTACTTGTGCACTGCCTGCGGCTGTCCAAGGGAACCCATCGAGAAAACGAAGAAGAACGACAGCGCGGCGAGTGGTGTCAGCTTCCCCCAGGGACCGAGGAAAGTGGGATCGTGCGCGAGTATGATGCGGGAGATCTCCCCGAGTCCGCCGCCGAATCCCAGCACAAAGAGAAATACGAGAACCGACGCTATCGCCATCAGCGTTCCCTGGAACACATCGTTGTAAATCCCCGCGAGAATTCCGCCCGACGCCGAATACGCGAGCGTCACTCCCATTCCGATCCAGATCCCCCAGCCCAGTCCCACCCCGAAGATCGAGTTGATCACGACTCCCATCGCGAGGGCGTTTGTCGCCATGTAGCCGACGATCCCGACGAGCATCGCAATTGCGGCGAGACCCTGAGCTGCCGGAGACCGATAGCGTGCGCCGATCGCGTCAGGAACAGTGATCAGGTTTCTCGCTTCACCGAGGAGACGCATTCGTTTCGCCAAGACCCAGGCGCCCATGACATTCGTGACCGCGGCTGGAAGCACGATGTACATCGCGCCCAGACCGACCGCGTAGATGAATCCGGGGCCGCCGATGAACGCGAAACCGGAGACCGAGACCGAGACGGATGCAACTGTCAGCGCAACGAGGCCTATTCCCTTTCCAGCCACGAAGAAATCGCTGGCGGTGCGCGTTCTCCGCGCAGCCCAGACGCTGATTCCAACGATCACAACGAAATAAATCACTCCCACCGCCACGACCGCCGGCCGCGCGGCGTTCGGCAGAGCGACTTGCAGCAGCAGAGCCGAGAGAGATCCGGAAATCACGATTGACCCTTACTGCGTGCTCTGTTCTCGCGCGCGAGCTCGCGCACTCTCTCGACATCCTCGGCGCTCAAAGTCTGCGTCTCGAACGTGAGCGCATATGCTACCGGGAGCACTATGATCGGAAGAAGTCCGATGCCGTAAATGACGATCGCTGCCCGCGCAGGCAGCCCGAGCCACAGCTTGCTGAGTGAGCTCTCGGTTGCCGGAAGCGCGAGCGCGGCACAAAAGCCGATCGCCAAGACGGCAACGACGAACGCAAAGGGATACTTGAGCGGGCCTATTCCCATCCGTCCGCGAGCGGCGCCCAGAATCATGATGGCGCCGAGCGCTACCGGAATCCCGAGGGCGAGGAGCCACGGCGCCCAGGCGGGTGTGCCTCGAGGCAGAAGTGCAGCGGCGTACCCGACTGCAATCGCCACTATTCCGACGATCAGCGCGCCAAGTGCCAAGCGCCTGGTCCTGTCCCCGGTTGTATGGGCGAGCAGCTCAGTCATCCGCGCATTTTAGAGGAGGGCAAGCAGCGCGAAGGTAGCCAGCCAATGCTCGCCCATGTAGTCGCCGGCAACATGCGGTAAGCTCGCCGCGAGATGCGCACCGGCGGCA
>JBBQWD010000023.1:0-12074 GCA_038210945.1 Gemmatimonadales bacterium | reverse complement strand
GCCAATGTGCTTGTCGTTGATCTTCACGCCCTGCAGGCGGTAAACCTCCTGCACTTCGTTGAGCAGATATTCCTGAACCGCGCGCGGTCCCTTGATGCGGAGAATGTCGTGCGGATTCACCGGACCTTCGGAGAGACGGTCTCCCGCTCTCACCCAGTCACCGGCGTGCACGCGAAGGTGCTTGCCAGCCGGGATCTCGTACAGCTGACCCGGATCCTCGGTATCCACCGGCGTGTCCTTCGGCACGACTCTGATCTCGCGCTTGCCGCGCTTGATGTCGCCGAACCTGACTTCACCGTCGATCTCGGAGATCGTGGCAGGGTCCTTCGGACGACGCGCCTCGAACAGTTCCGCCACGCGCGGCAGACCACCGGTGATGTCGCGGGTCTTGTACGCCTCGCGTGAAATCTTGGCGATGATGGTACCGGCACTAATCTTCTTGCCGTCCTCGACCGTCAGCTGTGCGCCAACCGGAATCACGAAGTCTCTCAGGCGCTTCTCCTTGCCGCCCTTGATTTCGACGATCTCGATGTGCGGGTGCAGCTTCTTCTCCTTGTCTTCGATGACGACGGTCTGGCGGAGACCGGTGAGCTCGTCGAGCTCCTCGGATACCGACTCGCCCGCGATCAGGTCGACGAAGCGGAGAGTTCCCTCAACGTCGGCAATGATCGGGTTGGTGTAAGGATCCCAGGTGAAGATGATCTGATCCTTCTTCACATCGTCGCCGTCTTTCACCATCAGCGTGGCGCCGAGCGGAACCTGGAGGCGCGCGCCAACGCTGGCGTTGCGCTCGCCCGAGCTCTTGATCGTGAGCTCACCCTCGTACGACGTCACGATCTGGACGCCTTCGGAGTTGGTGACGCTTACCAGTCTGTCGCCGTACTCAATCGTTCCAGAAACCTTCGACTTGCGAGCGGTCTGCTCGGCAATGCGTGCCGCGGTTCCACCGATGTGGAAGGTGCGGAGCGTGAGCTGAGTTCCCGGCTCTCCAATGGACTGGGCGGCGATGATTCCGACCGCTTCGCCCTTATCGACCATTGCCATGGTCGCGAGATTGCGGCCGTAGCACATCTGGCAGAGACCACGCTTCGCCTCACAGGTGAGGACGCTGCGGATCTTCACCGTCTCGAGACCAGATTCCTCGATGCCGGCTGCCATGTCCTCGTCGATGAGCTGACCTGCCTCGACCAGCAGCGTACGCTGGCCGGACTCGTCGATCTGGTGAACATCGTAGATGTCTTCAGCGGCCACGGTGCCGACGATACGCTCGGCCAGCGGCTCGATGATGTCCTCGCCTTCCTTCAGCGCTCCGACTTCGAGGCCGAGGATGGTTCCGCAATCTTCCTCGGTGATCGTCACATCCTGCGCGACGTCGACGAGGCGGCGGGTGAGGTAACCGGCGTCCGCTGTTTTCAGAGCGGTGTCGGCCAGACCCTTACGCGCACCGTGGGTCGAGATGAAGTACTCGAGCACGGACAACCCTTCGCGGAAGTTCGACTTGATCGGGCTTTCGATGATCTCGCCGATGCCTCCTGTGAGCTTCTTCTGCGGCTTCGCCATCAGTCCGCGCATGCCGGCGAGCTGACGGATCTGATCGCGCGATCCACGGGAACCGGAATCGAACATCATGAACACCGGGTTGAATCCGTCGTTCGATTCGCGCATCGCGCGAACCATCGCGTCGGCGACATCGTTGTTGGCGTGCGTCCAGGTATCGATCACCTTGTTGTAGCGCTCGCCGTTCGTGATGTTGCCGGTCTGGTACGCTTTCTGGAATCTGTTGACGCGCTCCTCGGCCTCGCTGAGCAGAGTCTCCTTCTCGGCGGGGATGTGGAGGTCTTCGATTCCGATCGAGACACCGCCGCGCGTGGCGTAGCGGAATCCGAACTCCTTGAGACGATCCAGGAACGGCACGGTGCCCTGTAGCCCGCTCCGGCGATAGCTCTCGAACACGAGCTCACCGAGCGCCTTCTTCTTCATCTCCCGATTCTGGAAAGGGATCTCCTTCGGGATGATGGCGTTGAAGAGCACTCGACCGACGGTTGTGTCCACCCAACGCGATCCCTCTACATCTTGTACGAAGAACCGGATCGGCGTGTGGAACGACACGCGATCCTGTGACAGCGAGAGCTCGACCTCGGCGGTGCTGGTGTAGGACTTCCCTGTCTTACCGTTCTTGGCGGTGTTCTGATCGAAGCCCGGAGGAGCCTTGGTCGCGAAGTAGCAGCCGAGCACGATGTCCTGGCTGGGCTCGGCGACGGGACGTCCGTCCGACGGCTTGAGAATGTTGTTCGACGACAGCATGAGCAGTCGGCACTCGAGCTGAGCCTCGAACGACAGCGGAACGTGCACGGCCATCTGGTCACCGTCGAAGTCAGCGTTGAAAGCGGCGCAGACGAGCGGGTGAATACGAATGGCCTTTCCTTCGACGAGCACCGGCTCGAAAGCCTGGATGCCAAGTCTGTGAAGGGTCGGAGCGCGGTTCAGCAGCACCGGGTGATCGCGAATGATCTCCTCGAGGATCTCGTACACCTCTGGGGACTCCTTCTCCACAATCTTCTTGGCGCGCTTCACCGTCTCGGCGATTCCCTTCTCGACAAGCTTGTGAATGATGAACGGCTTGAACAGCTCCAGCGCCATCGCCTTCGGCAGACCGCACTGGTGCAGCTTGAGCTCGGGCCCGACGACGATTACCGAACGGCCAGAGTAGTCGACGCGCTTTCCGAGCAGATTCTGCCGGAAGCGGCCCTGCTTGCCCTTCAGCATGTCTGACAGCGACTTGAGCGGACGCTTGCCGCGACCACGAATCGCCTTGGAGCGGCGGCCGTTGTCGAACAATGCGTCGACTGCTTCCTGGAGCATTCTCTTCTCGTTGCGGAGAATGACTTCAGGCGCGCGGTGCGAGATCAGCTTCATCAACCGGTTGTTGCGGTTGATGACGCGGCGATACAGATCGTTCAGATCCGACGTGGCGAAACGACCACCGTCGAGCGGAACGAGCGGACGCAGATCCGGAGGAATTACCGGTATGACGTCCATGATCAGCCATTCAGCCTTGTTGCGCTCCTGGCCTGAATCGCCGGAGTTGCGGAACGCATCAACGACCTTGAGCCGCTTGAGCATTTGCTTCTTGCGGTGCTGCGATCCTTCGTCAACGAGGCCGGCGCGAAGCTCTTCGGCGACCTTGTCGACGTCGATGCGCTTCAACAGCTCGCGGACAGCGGGCGCGCCGATGTCGGCGAAGAATGCGTTGTCGCCTTCGTCCTTCGCCTTCTGACGAAGATGGAAGTACTCGTCTTCGGTAAGGAGCGAATTGGCTTCGATCGGACGCGTCGGGCCATCGAGAACGGCCATGCTCTCGGGCACGGACTCCTGCTTGCCCGCGTCGATGACGACGTAGTTCGAGTAGTAGATGACCTTCTCGAGGTCACGCAGCGTCAGGTCTACGAGATTGCCCATGGGACTGGGCAGCGTCTTGAAGAACCAGATGTGGGCGACGGGTACGGCGAGCTCGATGTGACCCATGCGCTCGCGACGGACGCGGCTCAGGGTTACTTCGACGCCGCAACGATCGCAGATCACCCCACGATAACGGATGCGCTTGTACTTGCCGCAGTGACATTCCCAGTCCTTTACGGGACCGAAGATACGCTCGCAGAACAAACCGTCCTTCTCCGGCTTGAACGAGCGGTAGTTGATCGTCTCGGGCTTTAGAACTTCGCCCCACGACCACCAGGTGCGGAGGCCGGCCATCTCGAGCCGCTCGCGCTCCTTGGAATCCTTCGGACCGCGCATCTCTTCGGGAGAAGCGATGCGGACCTGGATGTAATCGAATGAAGACGCGCGCGTCTCGCGCGTGCTGCGAAAATCAATCATTAGTTATACCTCGCTCCCGTTACCGTTTCTGGAGCCGACGTTTCCGAGGCCGTAGCCGCTGGTAGCGTTCGCACCCATGCTGACGTGGATTCCCAGCGCCTTCAGCTCTTGAACGAGCACGTTGAAGGACTCCGGAATTCCGGGCTCGGGAAGGTTCTGACCCTTCACGATTGCCTCGTAAACCCTGCTGCGGCCGTTCACATCGTCCGACTTGACGGTGAGAATTTCCTGCAGCGTATGTGCAGCGCCGTAAGCCTCGAGTGCCCACACTTCCATCTCTCCAAAGCGCTGGCCGCCGAACTGCGCCTTGCCGGCGAGCGGCTGCTGCGTGACGAGAGAGTAGGGTCCGATGCTCCGCGCGTGAATCTTGTCGTCCACCAGGTGTGAGAGCTTGAGCATGTAGATCTCACCAACCGTTACCGGGTTGGAGAACGTCTCACCCGTCCGGCCATCGCGCAGCCTGACCTTTCCCCCTGGAGAAATTCCTGCCAGACGCATCAGCTCGAGAGCCGCCGCGTCCACATCCACTTCCGACTTCTTGGCGCCAACCGCCACGGCCGCCGCGAGCGCGGGCAGCTCCTGACTCGCCAGCACCGAAGCCGGATCCGTATTCCGCTTCCTCTCGATCTGACCAGCCGAGGCTTTGTACTGTGCACGCGCGGCGGGCTCGTACTCCTCGTCGCCGGCGGCCTCGGTGTGGAAAGCGATCTGGTTGTTGACCTCGACGGTGTCGCGATCCGCCAGCTCACGAGCCGCGGCCGAGACGAAGTCGCGGATGCGGTTGTACACATCACGCGTTTCGGCAGACACGCCGCGCGCGCCAAGCGCATCGATCGTCGCATCGGAAAGAAGCTCGACGCGCTCGCCGTAGCGTGCGCCGGCTTTGACGTCGGCCACGACGCCCTTGATCTCTTCGTCGCTGATCCTGACGCCTTCAATCTTGAGCTCGAGCGCATCGCGAACCCACGTGACCGCCGCGAGCTTCAACAGCAATCCGATCTCACGCTCGTTTGCACCCTGGAAGACCGGAGTCTTCGCGTAGAATCCGAGCAGCTTCGCCGCCCACCCGAGGTGAGTTTCGAGGATCTGTCCGACGTTCATACGGCTCGGAACACCGAGCGGGTTGAGAACGATGTCGACCGGGCGGCCGTCGGGAAGGAAAGGCATGTCCTCCTCGGGAACGATGCGGGCAACGATACCCTTGTTGCCGTGGCGCCCGGCCATCTTGTCGCCGACCGAGACTTTGCGCTTCTCGGCCATATAAACCTTCACGAGCTGGATGACGCCCGGTGGCAGCTCGTCCGGCTGCAGCACTCGGTCGATTCTCTCCTCCGCCTTCTCCTCGAGCTTGGCCTTCTCCTCGTTGGCCAGGTCGATGATGGTGCGGACTCGCTCGTTCATCTTCTTGTCTTCTACGCGGAACGTCTTGAGGTCGAGGCTTGCGATCTTGAGATCCTTGAGCATCTGCGCCGTCACCTTGGTTCCGGCGGGAATCGCTTCCTCGACGGTCCCGGACTTGAGCGCGAGCGATACGGTCTGCCCATCGAGCAGGTCGTTCAGCTCCGCATCGCGGACTTCGTTGACGCGGATCTTTTCCTCGCCCTCGAGTCTGCGGATCTCACCGATTCTCTCACCGCGATCCTTCTCGACGACCTGGTCTTCGATGCGTGAGAAGATCTTCACATCGATTACCACGCCTTCCATGCCGGGTGGAACCTTCAGTGACGAATCCTTTACGTCCTTTGCCTTCTCACCGAAGATGGCGGTGAGGAGCTTCTCTTCAGGAGAAAGCTCCGTCTCGCCCTTCGGCGTGATCTTGCCGACGAGAATGTCGCCCGGCTTCACGTGCGCGCCGATGCGGACGATGCCGCGCTCGTCGAGGTCGCTCAACGCTTCCTCGGCTACGTTCGGAATCTCTCGGGTGATCTCTTCCTGGCCGCGCTTGGTGTCGCGGACGTGCAGCTCGAGCTCCTGGATGTGGATCGACGAATAGACGTCGTCCTTCACCAGCCGCTCGGAGAGCACGATCGCATCCTCGAAGTTGTGTCCGTACCACGGCATGAACGCCACGGTGACGTTGGCGCCGAGCGCGAGCTGGCCCATTTCCGTTGACGCACCGTCGGCGAGAACCTCGCCCTGCTTCACCTTCTGTCCGGCGTTGACGATCGGACGCTGGTTGAGCGCGGTGTCCTGGTTGGTGCGCCAGTATTTCTTCAGTCTGTAACGGTCGTGCTGCGTCAGTCTGGCGAGCGGGCGATCCGAATCCTTCTTGCCGCGCTCAGATGCGCCGGTGTCGACGATGATCTCGTCGGCGGTAACGCTCGTGATCGTTCCGGCCCTGCGAGCAATGACTACTGCTCCAGAGTCACGGGCGACCTTCTCCTCGAGTCCGGTTCCGACGAGCGGAGTCTGCGGATTGAGAAGCGGTACGGCCTGCCGCTGCATGTTCGATCCCATGAGCGCGCGGTTGGCGTCGTCGTGCTCGAGGAACGGAATGAGTGCGGCGGCGATCGATACCAGCTGTTCGGGAGCGACGTCCATGTAGTCGATGCGATCCGGCTGCACGAGCGGCACGTCACCGCGCTGGCGGCAGAGCACCAGCTCGTCGACGAATGTGCCGTCCTCGTTCAGTCGCGCGTTTGCCTGCGCGATGATGACGTCCTCTTCCTTGTTCGCATCGAGCCACTCGATATCGGCCGTCACCTTGCCGTTCTTGACGACGCGATAAGGCGTCTCCACGAAGCCGAGGTCGTTGACCTGTGCGTAGCAGGCGAGCGACGTGATGAGTCCGATGTTCGGACCTTCAGGCGTCTCGATCGGGCACATGCGCCCATACTGCGAGTAGTGAACGTCGCGCACTTCGAAGCCGGCGCGCTCACGAGTGAGTCCGCCAGGTCCCAAGGCCGAAAGACGACGCTTGTGCGTCAGCTCGGCGAGCGGGTTCGTCTGATCCATGAACTGAGACAGCTGCGACGATCCGAAGAACGCCTGGATCACGGCCGAGACCGTGCGCGCGTTGACGAGGTCGTCGAGCGAGATCTTTTCCGGATCGGTGTTGATCGACATGCGCTCCTTGACCAGGCGCGCCATGCGGGAGAGACCGACGGAGAACTGGTTCGCGATCAGCTCGCCAACCGAACGGATTCGCCGGTTGCCAAGGTGATCGATGTCGTCCGTGTACCCGCGGCCTTCGTGCAACTCGACGAGGTAGCGGATGATCGCGACGAAGTCTTCCCTGGTGAGAACCGTCTCGCTGGCGGGACGGTTGGTGCCAAGGCGCTGGTTGATCTTGTAGCGCCCGACGCGGCCCAAGTCGTAGCGCTTCGGCGAGAAGAAGAGCCTCTCGAGCGCCTGACGCGCTGTCTCACGATTCGGCGCATCGCCCGGACGGAGCAGCGAGTAGATCTGCTTCAGCGCCTCTTCGTCGGTGTGCGTCGGATCCTTCGCCAGCGTGTTCTTGATCAGCATCGACTCGGCGCGGCCCGATGTAACGAAGACCTGCACCTTGTTGAGCTCGTTCTTCCGCAGCTTGCGGATGAGGGTATCGGTCAGCGTGTCGCCCACTTCGGCGATGACTTCACCGGACTCGGTATTGACGGCGTCGACGGCGATGACGCGCCGCGTCGGCCGCTCACCGCGCTCGACCGCATCGACTTCGTCGCGGAGATCGATCGTCGTGTAGGACGCGAAGACCTTGACCTTGTCGATGTTGAGACGGCGGAGACGGTTGAAGACCTCTTCGGTCAGCTCGTCGCCTTCCTTGACCAGCAGCTCGGACTCTTCGCGCTCCAATGCCGCGCGTGCCTTCTTGGTCTTGAGCTTCGGTGCCTCGGGGTTGTGCGCCGTTCCGGCGAGATTGATGTCCTCGGCGATGATGGCGCCCAGAACTTCCTTCTGGTCGACGCGGGTCTCGCGCTTCCTGACGAGATCGAGCTCACGGACGGCGAAGAAGAGACGCAGGATCTGCGAGTTCGTGCCGTAGCCGAAGGCGCGAAGCAGTGCAGTGGCCGGGAATTTCTTCTTTTTGTCGATATGCACGTAGACGACATCGTGGATGTCGACGGTGAACTCGACCCACGAGCCGCGGAACGGGATGATGCGCGCCGAGATGAGGCGCTGGCCGTTCGGGTGCGTGGACTCCTCGAACACGACGCCCGGCGAACGGTGGAGCTGGCTCACGATCACGCGCTCGGCGCCGTTGATCACGAACGTTCCGAGTGGGGTGAGGAGCGGAAGCTCACCGAGATAGACTTCCTTCTCGATGATGTTCTTCGGCCGCTTGCCCGCTTCGGTGGTCTCGAAGACGATGAGCTGGAGCGTTGCCTTGAGCGGCGCGGAGTACGTCATGTCGCGCTCGATGCACTCGGCAACTGAGTACTTCGGCTCGCCAAGAGCGTAGCTCTTGAATTCGAGCGAGAAGTTCTCGTGGACGTCGGTTATCGGGAACAGGTCCTTGAACACGCGCTCGAGCCCAATGTCCTCGCGATTCAGGGAGGCTGCGTCCAGCTGGAGCAGCGACTCGAAGGCGCGGGTCTGGATGTCGAGGAGATGCGGCATCTGCATCCCCTGGTCGAGCTTGGCAAAAGAGATCTGCTTCATCAATTCAGGCATGAATCACCTACAGGCGCAAATAGCCCCGCCCCCGTCTTCCGCGAAATTTTCGCGGCTCCGGGACGGAGCGACATCATTCTTTCTGTTTTTCTGGTGCTTAGGAGCGAGTACTGGGTCATGGCGTCGCAGTGAGAGTAGGTGCTGTGGGTGACGGTGAGGGATATCCCTCACCGTCGACCGGCACAGAGCTACTTCACTTCGACGGCAGCGCCCTGCTCTTCGAGTTTGGCTTTCATTGCTGCGGCCTCATCCTTCGTCACGCCCGCCTTCACGACACTCGGCGCGCCATCAACGAGATCCTTTGCTTCCTTGAGTCCAAGGCCGGTCAGCTCACGAACGACCTTGATGACCTGGATCTTCTTGGCACCAGCTTCCTTGAGCGTGACCGCGAACTCGGTCTGCTCTTCGGCCGCCGCTGCGGCACTAGCGCCGGCTCCACCCGCTGCCGGAGCAGCGCCAACAGGCGCCGCGGAGATCGTGACGTTGAACTTGCTCTTGAAAGCCTCGACGAGCTCGGACAGCTCGAGGACCGACATGTTGCCGATCGCGTCGAGAATCTCGTCCTTGCTCATGGTTGCGTTTGCCATTGTTGTTGTTCTCCCGGGGGTATTTTAGGCGCCTTCGCGCTGTGACTTGAGCGCGTCGAGCGCGCCTGCAAACATGTAGAAAAGCCCGCTGAGCGCGCCGGCGAAGGCGGCCATCGGTGACTGCATGCCGGCAGCTAGATCAGCCAGCATTTGCTCGCGGGAAGGCAGCGACGCCATGCGCTTCAGCTGCGCATTGTCGATCGCCTTGCCCTGGAGCATCCCACCCTTCATGGCGGGCTTGTCCTCGAACTCCTTCGCGAACTCGGTAAGCACTCTCGCGGCCGCGACCGGATCCTTTCCGACGACGAGGCCGGTTGGACCCTTGAGCGGTGTTCCGACGAGACCGCTCTCGTTGACTGCGCGGAGCGCAAGCGTGTTCTTGATGACCACGTACTCGACGCCGGCCCTCTTGAGGCGGCGGCGAAGCTCGGTCATCCGCTTCACGTTGAGTCCGGTGAAATCGGTGTAGTAGAGCGACTGAGCATTGCTCAGCTTCGCGGACAAATCGGCAACGATTTGTTCTTTCTCTGATCGCTTCATCGCTCGGTACCGGTGGACCGATAGGGGGTGATGTCAACATTGACGCCGGGCCCCATCGTGCTCGAGATGGCGACGTTTCGAACGTAGACGCCCTTCGAGGCCGTCGGCTTCGAGCGGACGATCTGATCCATGAACGCCTTGAAGTTCGACTCCAGCGCTTCGGGCGTGAACGAAACCTTTCCGATCGCGGCGTGCACGTTCCCCGCCTTGTCGACGCGGTACTCGATCTTTCCAGCCTTCACCTCGCGGACGGCGCGGGTGACGTCGAACGTCACGGTGCCGGCCTTGGGGTTCGGCATCAAGCCGCGCGGACCGAGGATTCGTCCGAGCGCGCCCAGCTGACCCATCTGGTCAGGAGTGGCGATCAGGACGTCGAAGTCCATCCAGTTTTCCTTGATCTTCGCGATGTACTCGGTGCCGACGTAATCGGCGCCCGCCGCTTCCGCTTCTCTCGCCTTGTCGCCGGCGGCGATGACGAGCACGCGCACCGTTTTACCGGTGCCGGCGGGCAGGACGACGGTTCCGCGCACAGCCTGATCGGCGTGCTTGGGATCGACGCCGAGCCGGACTGCGATCTCGACGGTCTCATCGAACTTGGCGTAGGCCGCGGACTTCACGATATCGATCGCCTGACGCGCCTGATATCTGGTGTCGGGGCTTCGCTTCTCGGCGGCTACCTTGAACTTCTTGCCGTGTTCTTTCATCAGTCCCTCACCTCGATGCCCATCGATCGGGCGGCGCCGGCGACCATTGCCATTGCCGACTCGATGGTATCGCAGTTGAGATCGGGGAGCTTGATCTCCGCGATCTTCCTGACCTGCGCTTTGGTGACGGAGCCGACCTTTACTCGGTTCGGCGTGCCGGAGCCCTTTTCAACCCCCGCTTCCTTCTTCAGCAGGACGGCCGCGGGCGGCGTCTTGGTGATGAAGGTGAAGGATTTGTCCGCGAAGATGGTGATCTCGACCGGGAGAATCGTATCCTGGCCCTGCGTCCGAGCGTTGAACTCTTTGCAGAACGCCATGATGTTGATTCCCTGAGGGCCGAGCGCCGTTCCCACGGGGGGCGCCGGATTCGCCTTGCCTGCAGGTATCTGCAGCTTGACGAAGCCAACTGCCTTTTTTGCCATGATACTCCTCAGTGTTTCTAGTCCCTGGCCCAAGGGTATGGGCTCGCGTCCGACTCCCACGGTGTGATTAGAGTCGTGGTGGTATCCGACTGTGCGCTACTCGCCTCATCGGCCGCCCCGCGCAAGGGCCATCACCTGCGGCGGGAGTAGCGCCGCTGTGACTTCAGATCATCACTTCAGTTGTCGCGGAGATCGATTACCCGCGTTTTTGGCACAGCCTATAAACGTAAACGGTTCGGGACCCGTTTAGTAGCCCTTCAACTGCAAATAATCGAGCTCGACGCTGGTCGGTCGTCCGAACAGCGAAACCGACACCCTGACCTTGCCCTTGTCGGGGAGGACTTCCTCGACCGTGCCGTTGAAGTCGGTGAAGGGGCCTTCGGTGATCGCCACCGCCTGGCCGACCAGGAATGGGATCTCTTCCTTGACCTCTTCCGGCTCCGAGTCATCCGCGACCCCAAGGAGGCGGTTGACCTCTTCGGCGCGCAGCGGCTGCGGGAGCCTCTCGTGCCCGACGAACTTGATCACGCCCTGGATTCCGTTGATCGTGTGCGCGGTTTCCTGGTCCATCACCATCTCGACCAGCACGTAGCCGGGGTAGATCTTGCGCTCCACGTTCACCTTCTTGCCGTTCTTGATCTCCACCGCTTCCTGGGTCGGGACGAGAGCCTGGCGAATCGCGCGCTCCTCGGCGGGGCGTGGATCGCCCTCGATCCGGCGCTGAATCAGCGAGCGGACCTTGTTCTCATGACCGGATGTCGTCTGGATCGCGTACCAGCGGTGCTCGGCGGGGGCCACGATCATCGTCTCGAGAATAGAGATGGGATTCCTTGAACCAGAATGAGTTGCAGCACGAGATCGATGGCCCCGATCACCGCGCCCAGGAACAGCACGAAGATGATGATCTTGATCGTCGTGTCCTTCAGCTGGGCGCGGTCGGGCCAGGTGACCTTTCTCATCTCGTCCTGCACTTCGTGATAGAACTGCACGAAGCGCCCGGGAAAGCTCCTGCGCTCGACTACTTCTACGGCCATTACTTCGTTTCCTTGTGCAGCTTGTGCGCGTTGCAGCGCGGGCAGTACTTCTTCCACTCGACGCGCTCGGGGTGCAGTCGCTTGTTCTTGTCGGTGAAGTAATTGCGATTCTTGCAGACCTCGCAGGCCAGAATGATTTTTTCGCGTGGCATTGTCGGTTCCTACTTGAGGATCTTGGTCACTACGCCTGCTCCGACCGTGCGGCCACCTTCTCTGATCGCGAACCGGAGGCCCTCGTCCATCGCGATCGGCGTTATCAGCTCGATCGTCATCTGCACGTTGTCACCCGGCATCACCATC
>JBBQWD010000022.1:0-12238 GCA_038210945.1 Gemmatimonadales bacterium | reverse complement strand
GCCGACTATGTCCGTAACGTTGATTCGGGCGACGTCGATGTCATTCCACTCCAGATCGTCACCGTCGGCAGCGAGGCGACGAAGAGATTCGAGGAGCTTCAGGCGAAGAACGAGTACACCGAAGCGTTCTACTCGCATGGACTGTCCGTCGAATCCGCTGAAGCGGTCGCCGAGTGGGCGCACCAGCGCATCAAGAAGGAGTTGGGCGTCCCCGGCGGAAAGCGCTACTCGTGGGGATACGGGGCGTGTCCCGATCTCGATGACCATGCAACCGTGTTCAAGCTTCTTCCGGCGAAGGAAGCGCTTGGGATGGATCTCACCGAGGCGTTCCAGCTCCTTCCCGAGCAATCCACGGCCGCGGTAATCATTCATCATCCCGAGGCGAAGTACTACGCGGTGCGCGGCTCGGCAGCAGATGCTTCGACCGAAGCGGAGGCAGCCGTTGCCTGACAATCCGTTGATCGCCCGCCTGCTCGACCCGCAACAGGTCATCGTTTTCGACGGCGCGATGGGCACGCAGCTGTACAACAAGGGCGTGTTCATCAACCAGTGCTACGACGAGCTGAACCTTCGCGCGCCTGATCTCGTGCGCGACGTTCACAAGGCGTACAAGAAGGCGGGCGCCGAAGTGCTCGAGACGAACACTTTCGGCGCAAACCGGATCAAGCTGGCTCAGTACGGACTCGAGTCACAGTTGGCTGACATCAACCGCGCGGCAGCGAGGATCGCTCGCGAAGTCGCGGACGACGACATCCTCGTCGCCGGTGCCGTCGGTCCGCTCGGCGTTCGTCTCGAGCCTTTCGGCCCGACCAGCCTCGACGAAGCGCGCTCAGTATTTCGCGAGCAGCTCCAGGCGCTCAAGGACGGCGGCTGCGACGTGTTCATCCTCGAGACGTTCGCCGACGTGCACGAGATCGAACAGGCGATTCACGCCGCTCATGAAGTGGATTCGACGATCCCCGTCATCGCGCAGATGACGATCGGCTCCGATTGCCACACGCCGTACGGCGTTTCGGTCGAGGATCTGGCCCAATCGCTCGACGCATTCGGGGCCGATGTGATCGGTCTCAACTGTTCAGTTGGCCCGCAGATCATTCTCGATGCGATCGAAAAGATGGCGCCGGTGAGCAGACGCAAGCTGAGCGCGCAGCCGAACGCCGGCATGCCGCGCGATGTGAGCGGACGCAGCATGTACATGGCTAGTCCCGAGTACATGGCGACCTACGCGCATCATCTGGTCCAGGCGGGTGCCAAGATAGTCGGCGGCTGCTGTGGAACCACGCCCGAGCACATTGCGGCCATGGTCGAAGGCGTGCGTCCGTTGTCGCCAAGGCAGCCACGAGTTCCAGCGAGGGAGCGGCGTCAGAGGCAGCCCGATCTCCCACCCGAGGATCCGGGAGTGCAGCCCGTTCCACTGGCGGAGAGATCCAAGTGGGGAGCCAAGATCGCGCGCGGCGAGTTCGTGACGTCGGTGGAAATCGTTCCGCCGCGCGGAGTCGACGCTACCAGAATGCTCGCCGACACAGCACGACTCCGCCAGGCGGGAGTCGATGCGGTAAACGTGCCGGACGGCCCGCGCGCGCAGAGCCGCATGGGCGCGCTGCTCACGAGTGTGCTGATCGAGCAGCAGGTCGGGATCGAAACGGTCATCCACTATTGCTGCCGCGATCGCAACCTGCTCGGCATGCTTAGCGATCTGCTGGGCGCGGCAGCGGTCGGTCTGCGCAATCTGCTTCTCATCACGGGCGACCCGCCCAAGATGGGGCCGTACCCGAACGCGACGGCGGTGTTCGACATCGACGCGATCGGGTTAACGAATCTGGTCAATCAGCTGAATCACGGTCTCGATCCCGGCGGCAACGCCATCGGCGCACCCACGAAGTTCACCATTGGCGTCGGCGTGAATCCGGCCGCTCTTGATCCGGCGCAGGAGTTGAAGAGATTCGAGTGGAAGGTAGAGGCCGGTGCGGAGTATGCGATCACCCAACCCGTGTTCGACGTGAGCCAGCTCGAGAAGTTTCTCGGTACGATAGAGCACACCCGGATACCCATCGTCGCGGGGATCTGGCCACTCGTGTCTCTTCGGAACGCGGAGTTCCTGGCTAACGAAGTGCCCGGCGTCGTCGTGCCACCGAAGATCATCGAGCGCATGCGCGCGGCGAGCGCGAAGTCGAAGGAGCACGGCGTGGCGGAGGGTATCGCTATCGCCCGCGAGATGCTGGAGCGCGTCCGTCCGCACGTGCAGGGGGTTCAAGTATCGGCGCCTTTCGGGAAGGTCGAGCTCGCCCTCGAAGTGTTTCGCGATACTCTAGCCGCGGTTGAAGCCCGGACGGCATAGTGTCGGCTGCCGAGACCTTTCTCTCGCGCTCACGGTACTGGCTGACGAAAGAGTACCCGATCAAGCTGCGCCACTGCGTCAACGCGCTACCGCCCGGAACAGTGTGGGCGCGGCCCAACGATGGCTCGAACAGCATCGGCAACCTGCTCGTTCATCTGGCCGGCAATGTTACCGAGTGGATTCTGGGCGGAGTCGGCGGGCAGACGATCAGCCGGTATCGAGCAGGCGAGTTCGCGCAGAAAGAAGGTCGCGATGGTCCGGCCCTCCTCGACGACCTTGAAGCGGTTCTGCTCAAGGCGGATTCCGTGCTCGCTGGCTTGAGTGAGAAGAACCTCGAGCGCTCGATAATGATTCAGGGACGCGAGACGACGGTGGTCGGGGCGATCTATCACGTAGTCGAGCACTTCGCGATGCACACCGGCCAGATCGTGTTGCTCACCAAGATCTACGCTCCAGACAAGATTCACTTCTACGAGGACGCCGGCGGCCTCGCTCGGCCGACCTGGCACAAGGGAACCGCGCTGGACGAAGCAGCGCACTAGTCGGCGGACTTCCGTCCCGCCATTTTGCAGAGATGAAGGGAATACTCATAGTCGATCACGGGTCGATCAGGAACGAAGCGAACGACATGCTGCGCTCGATGGCGGATCTGATCCAGACGATGGCCGGACCGGACGTAGTCGTGCGCTACGGCCACATGGAGCTGGCCGACCCCAACATCGCGGTTGGCTTCTTGAGCTGCGTCGAGGCGGGCGCGACGGACGTGACCGTTTTCCCTTACATGCTTTCACCGGGGCGTCATTCGACGTCCGACATCCCCCGGATGGTCGCTGACGTCGCGCGCAAATTTCCGCAGGTCAGTTTCACCGTCACACCCGCGTTCGGACTGCACGAGAAGCTGGCCGAGGTTGTCCTCGAAAGAGCGGGTCTCGGCATCCATGCCGACTGATACCAGCGCCTCTACATCCGCGCTGACTCTCCTCTCCGAAGAGGAGATGATGTTCCGTGACGCCGTTGCGGCGTTCGCCGACGAGGAAGTTCGTCCCCGCGTCGCCGAGATGGAAAAGGCGGGGAGGATCGATCCCACGCTCCTTCCCAAGTACTTCGACCTCGGCCTGATGGGCATCGAGGTGCCCGAGCAATACGGAGGCGCGGGCGGGACGCTCTTCATGGTGACGCTCGCCGTTGAAGAGATCAGCAAGGTCGATGCGGCCGCGGCCATCGTCTGCGACGTGCAGAACACTCTCGTCAACTATCCGATCGCTGCGTACGGGACGGAGGCGCAGAAGTCAAAGTACTTTCCGATGCTGAACTCGAATGTTGTCGGCGCCTACGCGCTTTCGGAGTCGGGTTCGGGATCTGACGCGTTCGGCTTGGCTACCAAGGCGGAAAAGCGTGGCAATCGCTGGATACTGAAGGGCCAGAAGCTCTGGATCACCAACGGTGCCGAAGCGGGCGTCTTCATCGTGTTCGCGAACGCGGATCCGTCGGCCGGTTATCGCGGCATCACGGCATTCATCGTCGAGCGCGACTTCAAGGGGTTTTCGGTCGGCAAGAAGGAGGACAAGCTCGGCATTCGCGCGTCGAGCACCACCGAGCTTCTTCTGGACGACTGCGAAGTCCCCGAAGAAAACGTGCTTGGACCAGTTGGTCAGGGTTACAAGATCGCCATCCAGACGCTGAACGGCGGGAGAGTCGGGATTGGTGCGCAGATGATCGGCGTGGCGCAGGGAGCGCTCAACGTGACGATCAAGTACCTCAACGAGCGCAAGCAGTTCGGAAAGCCGCTCGCCGATTTCCAGGCTATTCAGTTCCAGGTCGCGCAGGCGGCGACGGACATCGAGGCGGCGCGACTCATGGTGTACAACGCCGCGCGACTCAAGGATGCCGGGAAGGACATCGCCCGCGAAGGCGCGATGGCCAAGCTCTTCTCCTCGCAGGTCTCGGAGCGCGTCACCTCGCTCTGCGTGGAGCTGTTCGGCGGGTACGGTTACACCAAGGACTACCCCGTCGAAAAGTTCTATCGCGATGCCAAGATCGGAACGATCTACGAAGGCACTTCGAACATGCAGCTGCAGACGATCGCCAAGGCGATACTCAAGTAGCTAGGGTCGGGTCGTCCCGCGCAGGATTCCTTCCCTTACTCTCCGCGCCTTCGAGGAAGCCCGCCGGTCTTCGGCCACCCGCGATTCCACCCGGAACGCATAACGAAGCTTCGCCGACAGCGTGAGATCCTGGCCACCCCTCTTTACCACGATCGGAATTGGCAATCCCTCCGGCGCCCGGCTGTATTTTCCCCGAAACTTCGCCGACCAGGCGGGATCATCGGCGCTGAATCCGCCCACCGACATCAGGAGATCGCCGAGGTGTACTCCAGCCGCCTCTGCTGCGCTCCCTGGAACAACCTCCGTAACGTGTAGGCCGGTGCTGTCGGCAACAGTTCCGATGCCAAGCCGTGGCTCCTTGATCGTATCCCGCGCGAGACGCATTCCGGCCAGCGGCAGAACGGCATCCCATGGATACGGCTCGCGGCCGTCGATATAACGAGCGTTGAAGTCGGTGAATGATTTCCCGTTCGCGGCCTTACTTACGGCGATCCACCACTCATCGGATGTAAATCCGCGATTGTTCTTGTAGGCGGTGTTGTACAGCTCGCGCATGACGTCGTCGAGCGAGTGTCTGTTGTCGGAGGCGTCACGAATGATGATGTCGAGAAGCAATCCGGCCAGCGATCCCTTGGGATAATAGATGTACTCCGCTCCATCCCGCGGATGAATCCACGTCGACAGCGATGCGTCCTCGAGCGCGGTCGGAGGAAGCGATGCGACCTGATCGATTTTTTCGTTCGTCGCGGCATAAAACTCGATCGCGCTGAACACTCCGCCGCGCACCTCGGCGAGATCGGCATAGTAGTCTGTGATTCCCTCGCTGATCCACAGCAGGGGCGTTGGCTGCTCCTGATCGTACCGGTATGGCCACAGATCGCTCGGCCGCAGCCGCTTCACGTTCCATGCGTGGAAGATCTCGTGCGCATACAGCGAGGGTAACACCGGAGTGCCGAGCATTCCGGGGCCAAGGACATCGACGTGAGAATTCTGGTGCTCCAGGCCCGACCCGCCGCTGTAGGAAGGATCCATGATCTGGAGAATGCTGTAAGTCGTCCACGGCACCTCGCCAAAGACTCTCACTTCCGCCGGTATGAGGAGCTTGAGTCCTTCCCAGACGGCGACGCGGGCCCCGCCGCTCACGCTTCCCGCCGGATAGGTCGCAAATCGCACCCAGGTCCCTGATATCTGCGCGCTGTCCATGTCGAACTGCCCCACGAAGAACGGGAAGTCGACCAGGTCGTGGTAGTTCGACGCGGCAAACCTGCGCGGGCCGGCCGAAGGCATTCCAGTCGCGATCTTCCACCCGGTTTCAGTGCTGACGTTGACCGTCGCCGGAAAATCGAATCCCCTCCCCTCCGGATACAGGAAAAGGTTCGTCCCGTTGAAGAGCAGAAAATCGGGGCGCGACCACGTGAACGCATTGTCGAGACTGTCGGCCTGATAATCGAACCGCACCGTGACCTCGCCCGCGCTCTGCGGACGGATCCGCCACGTATCCGGATCCAGCTTGTCCCAGCTGAGAGAGTTGCCCGATTCCTCCGCTGAAAAGCCCGAGATGTTGCGCGCAAAATTCGAGATCTCGTATGCGCCGGGCGTCCACGCCGGCAGTGACAGAATGACGGGTGCCGTTCCACCCACTGTGAAGCTCATCACGGATGACACCAGCCGCCTTTCAGCGTTCGCCCTGGTGAAGGTCACTTCGTAGCTGACGCCCGTGATTGGTGCGGAAGTCGCGGTGCTCTGGCCGCCTGCCTCGGGCGAGCCAATCGATGCCGCCAGGGCGACAGTGATGATCGAAGCAATGACTGGCGTTCTCATGATTGCCATTCCGGAATGGTTGGCGGGGCTTGCCTGGCAGTTGCAAGAGTCGTTCGCGCACGCTGCGGACGTCTCTGGCCGCTATATTCGAGCGCTTCCCATCCTTTCCTTGAATTCACGCACAATCCGATGATTTCTTCCGATTCACTCTCTTTCCTGAAGAAGCTGCTCGATACCCCGGGTCCATCGGGGTTCGAGGCCGCGCCTGCCAAGGTGTGGCGCGAACACGCGAAACAGTTTGCTAAGGTGTCGGGCGACGTCGCCGGGAACAGTCTCGCCGAAGTAAATGGCCGGGGCAAACCGACGATCATGTTGGCCGGACATATCGACGAGATCGGTGTCATCGTCAGCTACGTCGATGATCAGGGCTACGTCTACATCCAGCCGATCGGCGGATGGGATCCGCAGGTGCTGATCGGTCAGCGGCTCCGGTTTGCCGGGCGCAAGGGTGATGCGTTCGGAGTCGTTGGGAAGAAGCCGATACACCTCATCAAGCATGAAGAGCGCGAAAAGGCGGCCAAGTTCGTCGACATCTGGGTCGACCTCGGCGCGAAGTCGAAGAAGGAAGCTGAGGAGATGGTCTCCGTCGGAGATGCCGGAGTCATCGACTCGCGCACGTTGGAATTCCCGAACGGCCGCATTGTATCGCGCTCGATCGACGACCGGATCGGCGCCTTCGTCGTCCTCGAGGCGCTCCGCAGGTACGCCGACAAGCCGGGCGCGGCGAAGGTCGTCGCCGTCGCGACGACGCAGGAGGAGATCGGGTACCGCGGCGGCGGGGCCGGGATCTGCGCCACCTGTATTGGGCCGCGGATGGCGATCGTCGTCGACGTCACCTTCGCGATCGACCATCCCGGCGTCGAAAAGAAGGAGTATGGTGAGGCCGCCATCGACGGAGGTCCGGTCCTGACGCGCGGCTCGATCATCTCACCAGTGGTGTTCAACCTCCTTCGCAAGATTGCCGAAGACCGGAAGATTCCGTTTTCACTTCATGCGGCCGGTCGCGAAACGAGCACGGACGCCGACGCGATCCACATCGCGCGCGAGGGCGTCGCAACGGGACTGGTGTCCGTCCCGAATCGCTACATGCATTCGCCCAACGAGCTGGTGAGTATCCAGGATCTCGATCATGCCGCCGACCTGATTGCGGAAGCCTGCCGCGCCGTGACGACCAAGACCGACTTCACCGCGCGGTAGTTGAGAGGCGTCGCAGTCCCGCCGACCTCGCTGATCTAGGAGTATGCCGAAGCCGATCCCCGCGCCCCGCGAGGAAGGATTCACGACCAGGACCGCGGTGCCGCTCTACTGGGCGAAGTACGGGCGCGCGAGCGTCTCGCCGCACGCAAAGGTGCCGAAGCTGCTCGTCCTGCACGGCGGACCCGGCGCCGATCATTGCTACATGCTGCCTCAGATGCTGCACCTGGGCGAGAAGTACGATCTGCTATTCTACGACCAGCGCGGAGGAGGACGATCGAAGGCCGACGCGCGGATTCCGATCACATGGCCCACGCACGTCGAAGATCTGGGAGGGATCATAGGTGAATTCGGCCTCGAGCCGCTTTCGATCGTCGGCTATTCGTGGGGCGCAATGCTGGCGCTCCTCTACACGGTCGAGCAGCGTGGGAACCCTCACCTCGTGCCGCCGGCCCGACTCGCTCTGATCAACCCGGCGCCTTTGACGCTCGAATACAGGCGGCAGTTCGAGGCCGAATTCGCGCGCCGGCAGCAGAGTCCCGAAATCCAGAAGCTGCGCGAGGAATTCGCGGCATCAGGGTTGAAGGAGAAGGATCCTGCCGCTCACCGGCAGCGCGCATTCGAGCTCGGTGTCGCCGGATATTTTTCGGATCCACGCAAAGCGAGTGACCTTACCCTCTTCCGAGTAGTCGCTCGAGTGCAGCAATCAGTATGGGATAGTCTCGGTGATTTCGACCTCATCAGGGACCTGAAAGGGATCAAAATCCCGACATTCATGGTTCACGGCCGTGACGATCCGATTCCATTAGCGTCTTCCGTAGAAGCTGCGCGTGCTCTCGGGACCAATCTCGTGGTTCTGGACGAGTGCGGGCATGTGCCGTACGTTGAACAACCACAAAAGCTTTTCGCGGCACTCGACTCATTCCTTGATGAAACCAATCCGCCCGAACGAAGCTGAAACTCGGCTATGACATCAGACTCAGGCGTCACCCAGCACGCGATCAGCTCGATCACGGTCGACGGCAAGGAATACCGAGTCGCGCTCCGTCTCGCCTACGACGGCGTTGAGTATATCGGCAGGTTGTGGTTCAGCGATCCTTCCAGCGATCAAATGGGAATCCCCGATCACGGTGCGGTTCCGGGACGGACGATCGCTGAAGCAGTCGAAGTAGCGCGAAAGCTCACGCCGCAGGACCTGGAGAGGCGATGCCACCGCGCCCTCGCCGACAAGCGGCGTTACATCCGGCTCCGCCGCGCGACAGAAGAGATCATTACCAAGATCAAGTACATGAATCGCGTCGCGGTCACGATGCGTCACGGAATGCTGGACAGCGAGGGCGCCAGTCAAGAGCTCGAGCTAATCCAGAAGCAGATTGAAGAGATCGTGAAGACCCTCCCATTCCACGCCGGAATCGAAGAGGGCAGCGCGTAACACCTGGCGTGGCCCTCCTATATTGAGGGCATGGATTCCCGCACGGCCGCGCACGTTCTCTCACAGATCGGCGCACTCCTCGAAGTAAAGGGCGAGCAGAAATTCAAGGCGCGCGCGTACGCTGGGGCGGCGCGCTCACTCATCGCCCTCGATACCGACGATCTCGCTTCCCTTCTGCGCTCGGGCGAGCTGGCGGACACGCCGGGGATCGGACCCTCGACGCTTTCAGTTGTCCGCGAGCTGGTCGAGACCGGTGAGTCGGCGTACCTCAACAAATTGCGTGAGGGAATCCCGGAAGGACTCCTGGAGCTCCTCCGCGTTCCCGGACTCAACGCCGCCAAGATTCAAGTCATTCACGACGCGCTCGGCGTCCAGACCGTGGAAGACCTCGAGCGTGTGGCGCAGAATGGCCAGCTCGCCGAGCTGCCCAAGTTCGGCAAGAAGACGGCGGAGAGGATCCTCAAGGGAATCGAGATTCTCCGCCGGAACGCGCACCTCAAGCGGTTTCCGGCGGCGGCGCTCGAAGCACACCTTCTCCTCGCAAACGTCGTGAAGCATCCAGATGTCACTAATGCCGACGTCGCTGGTTCCATCCGCCGACACAACGAGGTCGTCGCCGACATAGACATCGTCGCCGAATGCTCGGCCGATCCCGTCGATGTCGCGGCATCCTTTTCACGGTCGCCCGGAGTCAGCGAAAGCAAAACGTACGACGATCCGGGCTCGGTGCACATCCGCTTCGTCGATGGAACCCATCTCGACATGCATTGCGTCACCAAGGCGGACTACCCGGTGGCGCTGTGGCGAGCGACTGGGAACGCAGCCCACGTCGAAGAAATGACGGCGCTGGCGCAAGCCAGAGGATTCGAGATCACAGGCAATTCGCTGGTCAAGAAAGCCGGGAAGCGCGTGAGCCTGAAGGACGAGGACGCGTTCTTCACGGCGCTCGATCTTGAGCCGATCCCGCCGGAAATGCGTGAGGGTCTGGGCGAGATCAAAGCCGCGGCGCGGCGTGAGCTGCCTAACCTGGTCACCTACGATGATCTGCGCGGCGTGCTTCACTGCCATTCAGAGTATTCCGACGGCACGGCTACCATCGAAGCGATGGCGACCGCCGCAAAGGAGCGCGGATGGGACTACATCGGAATCTCGGACCACTCGGAGTCCGCGTTTTACGCCGGCGGACTCAAGCGTGACAAGCTCCTCAGGCAGCTCGAGGAGGTCGACGAGCTGAATGCCCGAATGGACGGTTTTCGCGTTCTCAAGGGAATCGAGGCCGACATTCTCGCCGACGGGCGGCTCGACTACGACGCCGCGATTCTCGACCGCTTCGACTACGTGATAGGATCGATCCACTCGCGATTCAGCATGGACGGAGACGCGATGACGAAGCGCGTACTGGCGGCGCTCGACGACCATCACCTTACGATCCTGGCGCATCCGACGGGTAGATTGCTTCTCTCGCGCGAGCCGTACGCAATCGATGTCGAGGCCGTGCTCGAGAAAGCCGCCGAGACTGGCGTCGCGGTGGAGCTCAACGCCGACCCCCATCGACTCGATCTCGACTGGCGCTACTGCCGTCAGGCAAAGGAGCTGGGAGTCACGATCGAGATCGGACCCGACGCGCACTCCACCGCGAGCCTGGACAACGTTCACTTTGGAATTGGGATGGCGAGAAAGGCGTGGCTCGAGGCGGGAGAGATTCTCAACGCGCGCAGCGCGGACGACGTTCTCGCGTTCGCGCGGAAGAGGCGGGCCACGTGAAGCGCCTGACCGCAAAGCCGATAAAGCTCCGCACAAGTCTGGCGCGAAAACCTGCGCCGCGCCGAATTGCGAGAAATGCCCTTGGCCCGTACGCGCTCGAGGTGTTTTCCCGTCTCAAGCGCGCTTATCCGGACGCACGCACCGAGCTCGATTACCAGACGCCGTTTCAGTTGGTGGTCGCGACGATCCTCAGCGCGCAATGCACCGACAAGCGCGTCAACATGGTGACGCCCTTGCTCTTCCGGACTTTTCCGACGGCGGCTTCGCTCGCCGATGCTCCGAGCGAACAACTCGAGCAGATCATCAAGAGCACGGGGTTCTTCCGCAACAAGACGAAGAGCCTGATCGGACTCGGCAAGGCATTGGTCGAGCGCCACAACGGCGAGGTGCCGGACTCAATGGACGCGCTCGTCAAACTCCCGGGCGTTGGACGTAAAACCGCGAACGTCATCCTCGGCAACGCGTTCGGGAAGGACGAAGGCATCGTCGTCGACACCCATGTGGCGCGGCTGAGTCTCCGCCTCGGCTTCACCAGGGAAACGGATCCAGTCAAGATCGAGCAGGATCTGATGCCGCTATTCCCGCGCGAAGATTGGACCCTTCTCGCGCACTTGTTGATCTTTCACGGCCGGAGAGTTTGCGTCGCGAGAACGCCCAAATGCGAGATCTGCGTGCTGAATGACATCTGCCCGTCGAGCAGGGTCTAGTGTTATCATAAAGCGCTGATTTATCCCTCACACGACAATGACCAAATTCGCGACGATTGAAACCAACAAGGGCACGATGAAGGCGGAGCTCTACGAGAAGGACGCGCCGAAGACGGTGGCCAATTTCGAGAAGCTGGCCAATTCGGGGTTCTACGACGGGACGAAATTCCACCGTGTCATAAAGGATTTCATGGTGCAGGGCGGCGATCCCTACTCGAAGGGCGGGGAGCACGCAAAAGGCCCGGTGGGAACTGGGGGTCCGGGTTACAAGATCGACTGCGAAACGGCCGGAAATCCGCGCAAGCACGACGTGGGGGCGCTGTCGATGGCCCACGCCGGAAAGAACACCGGGGGCAGTCAGTTCTTCATTGTCCTCAGCGAGCAGAACACGAAGCACCTAAACGGAGTGCACACTGTTTTTGGAAAGGTAGTCGAAGGGCTCGATGTCGTTCCCAAGATCAGCCAGAACGACACCGTGTCGAAGGCCAGAGTCACGAGTGACTCGGGAGCAAAGTGATGGCGACGAAGAAAAAGACCGACCTCAGCGCCGCGCTGACGGGACTGATCCTCGGCGCAGTGAGCCTCTTCCTGGTCCTCACCGCGATCGTGATGATGACCAACGCGCATTATCGCGGGAAGGAAGTAGCAGAGGCACCTCACCAGTAACCTTGGTACGCGGCCCATTGACTCGGTAACTTGAGCTTAGTATCTTACTGACTGGTCAGTTACTATCTGTTTTATTAGAATGCCGCGAGCCAAATCAGCTCCACCAAAATGGCGCAGGTGCCCCCAGGACAGGCCTGAGCAGATCCTCAATGCCGCCCTTCAGGTCTTCGGGGAGTGTGGGCTCGCCAACGCCCGGCTCCAGGACATCGCC
>JBBQWD010000021.1:0-12492 GCA_038210945.1 Gemmatimonadales bacterium | reverse complement strand
TTTGGTCATTGCGAATATGTTCCCACTTCAGGATTGGCGAGAATTGGCGACCACGAAGCCAGCCTCGCGCCCCTGCTATGCGTGAGCTGCCGCGTGCGGCCCGACTCCGTGTCGAGAATCCACAACTGCTTGTCACCGCTGCGCGTCGAGGAGAAGACGATGTGCCGCCCGTCGGGTGCCCATGACGGATCTTCGTTCTCACCATCGCTCGTCAGCTGCTTCGGATTGCGATCGCGCACGTCGATCATCCAGATCTGGAAATTCCCATTCTGTTGCTCGTACGCGACTGCCCGACCGTCAGGTGACCAGTCCGGGCTCGCCCGATAGCTGCGCGTCCCCACCGTGTAGGGCGTGAGCAGCTGAACGTTCGAGCCGTCCGCATCCATAATATACACCTGGGGATTGCCCGACTTGCCGGAGATGAAAGCGATCTGGCGGCCGTCCGGACTGTAGGAGGGAGAAGTGTTGTCCGTGCCTCGGCCGGCGGTAATTCTTCGCGGCTCACCTTCGAAGCCGGCGAAGATGAGGTCCGTCCCATTCCCCGTCCCCTGCGCGTAGAGGATCCCGCTGCCATCGGGCTGGTAAATCGGCGTGATGTTGAGGCCTGCGCGAATCTGACTGATTCTGCGCGTGCCACCTCTCCGGACGTCGAGCTCTTCCACCTGCGTCCCGTTGTTGCCGAGTACGGTGAAGACGACGGACTCGCCAGTAGGAGACCAGGCGGGCGAGAGCGCTCCCTTTCCCGTGGTGATCGAGCGAGTCTCGGAGCCGTCGCTGTCGACGATGCGCAGCATGCCATCGTTCACGTAGGCGATCCGCGTTTGCGCGATCCCGCGTTTCCCGAACACCCAGTTCTCGATCTGATCCGAGACTCCGTGCACGGCGAAGCGCCAGTCTCTGTCGCGCCGGTCGAACAGGAAATGCTCCGATTGGAGCAGCTGTCCTCGAGCGACATCGTAAGCCGCAACGTGGAGTCCCTGCGTCGTTGGCGTCATTCGCACGAGCAACGCGGCCCCGAACTTCCCCACCAGAGCGAAGTTGATCTTCTGACCGGCTGCCGGCACGAGGCCGGAGAGCGTCTCCGCGTCTAGCGCGATCACGTTCATGCGATCGCTGTAGTCGAGATCGCGCTGGACGATGGTCCGCAGCGAGTCGTCCCCATACTCGTCCTGTACGGGCAGCACGATGACGCCCGGCTTCGTGCCGGGGTCGTAGTTGAGTCCGAGCCGGACACCGGGCGCGACCGTCGTATCCTGCGCGAGCGCCACCCGTGCGAGGCCAAGCGCGCAGCCGATTGCCACCAGAGAGACGAACCGTGCTTTCATTCTCATTTCAGGAATGCGGGGTCGAAGCTGAATACGACTGGAAGTGCGTCATCCGGAAATCCGTCTGGAAGTGGGCCGAACGCGTGCGCGCTGGAAGCCGCTTCAACCGCGCCCTGTGCTTCGAGGTCGAAGGAGAAGTTGCCGGAGCGCCTGATGAACGTGATGTCTGAAACGGAACCATCGCGATGGATCAGAAACCTGACTTCCGCCTTGAGACGCGCGGCTGGATTTCTTGGTTTGAAGTTGAGCGCTATCTGACGAACGATGTTGTTGAGATACCCTGGAAACGGGAATTCGATTCCGTCGCTGCGCACCGTCGCAACATCGGTCCCCTTATCCCCCACCGGCCCACCCCCCGCCTTTGCCGCTGCCGTTTTCGGCAGTGAAGTTGCTTTCGCTCCAGCCGGCCCTGCCTTCGCGACAGGTTTGGCCTTTGCATCCGACGGAGTCACGCGCGCGGGCGTCTTTGGCGCGGGCTTGGCCGTCGGCAACGGCATGTCCTTGACCGATGACTGTGAGGCCGCCGGCGGGGTAACCGCCGTCTTTGCAGCCGTTTGCTCGCTCTTCACTTCGCCAATCGCGCGTTCCCCCGCCGGTGCGGCGATGATTTCCACGCGGTACATCGGCGGTAGCGCCACCGGCTTCCGCTCCTTCAGCGTATTGAATAGGAGCGTCGCGATCGCCGCGTGAAGCAACGCCGACACCGCGAAGGGCGTAATGTGCCGGGGTTCATTCACGCGGTGCGTCGTCATTTTCTATTTGGCCTGGGTAGGCTCGGCCACCAGTCCGATGTCCCCGACGCCGCTCGCCCGCATGATCGCCAGGACCCTCACAACGGAGCCGTATGGAACGCGATCGTCGGCTCGCAAGTACACCCCGCCTCTTCCTCGTCGCTGCGCCAGCGCCTTGAAGCTGGAAGAGAACTGCGCAAACGTGAGCCGGGCATCGTCGACATAGATGGCGCCGCTGCGATCGATCGTGACCGAAAGACCGCTCTTCGATTCGAGCGGGCGCGCCTGCGCCTTGGGAAGCGAGATGTCGACACCGCCCTGCATCATGGGCGCGGTGATCATGAAGATGATCATCAGCAGCATCATGACGTCGATGAGGCTGACGACGTTGATTTCCGCGTTGAGCACCAGCCGGTCTCGCCCACGTCCGCGGCGCGCCATCAGATGATTCCCTCTCTGACCATGAGCGCGATCAGCTCGGATCCGAAGCTTTCGAGCTGCCCCTCGATCTTGTTCAGTCGCGCGGCGAAAATGTTGTAAGCGAAGACCGCGGGGATCGCCACGCTAAGCGCGGCAGCAGTTGCGATGAGTGCCTCGGCGACACCGGGTGCGACAGCGCCGATGTTCCCCGATCCCTTGGACGCGATCCCGACGAACGCATCGATCACGCCCAACACCGTCCCCAGCAGGCCAATGAGCGGACTCACCGAGCCGATCGTCGCGAGCGATGGAACCCACCGACTCAATCTGTCTCGCTCCGAAGTCGTCTCGGAGTCGAGCACCAGCCGCAGCGCTTCGACCTGCGACCCGCTGAAGCGCGCGGCGCGCTCAGACGTTTCTCGAAGAGCCGGAGTTGTTTCGGCGATGAAACGGGTCGCGCGCTCCATGATTCTCGCCGGAGGTCCGTTGGTTCCACGCGCCATCTGAGCGGCGGCCTCGACACTGTGCGCGCCCGCGAACTCGTGCGCGAAGCTGTAGGTGATCCTCGCGGCTCGCCGGAGCTCCGCCCACTTCGCGAAGATGATTCCCCAGCTGATAAGTGACAGCACCACGAGAATTCCGAGCACGAACTTCGTCGCACCCGTGGAGCTGGTGATCAGCTCCATCGGCGAGCTCGGCACGGCCTGGAGGATCAAGGGATAGATCAAACCGCCACCTCCTTATGCCGTCGAGCAGACCATTCGTAGGTCTTCGCAATGCCTTCAGCGAGCGTCACCTCGGGAGCCCAGCCCAGGAGCTCGCGCGCCTTGTCGGCGTTTACGAACGATTCCTGCTGCTCACCAGGGCGGTGCGGGGCAAACTCAACCGGCACCTCCTTGTGAGCAGTCTCCTTCAAGAGCCTCGCTATCTCGAGAACACTGGTTCCTTCGCCAGTTCCAATATTGAACCCGCGCGCATCGAGCCGTCCCTTCTCGGGAAGGCCCTTCGTGGACGCGAGCCAAACCGCGCGAGCTACGTCACCGACGTACACATAGTCGCGCGTCTGAAGTCCATCTCCAAAGACTGTCAGTGGACGGTTGTCATGTATGCGCCCGCAGAAAATCGCGACGACGCCCGCTTCTCCATGAGGATCCTGCCTCGGCCCGTACACGTTTCCAAAACGCAGCGCCGCGTACTCGCGGTCGTGCACGCGCGAGTAATAGGCGAGATAGTACTCGGTGCTCAACTTGGCGATCGCATAGGGTGATTCAGGATCCTTCGGGTAAGTCTCATAATTCGGCGGTGTGTTGAAGTCCCCGTACAAGACACCGCCAGTCGAAGTGAAAATCACCCGAGTGCGCGCTCCACTCGCCCGCAGGGCCTCCAACAAGTTGAGCGCGCCGATGATGTTGGTGTGCGCATCCGCAACGGGATCAGCAACGCTCTTGCGAACATCCATCTGCGCCGCCAGGTGAACGGCGACATCGAATTTGCCGGCGCTGACGAGCCGTGCAAATTCCGGCGAGGTCACGCTCATCTGGTGGAATTCGGCGGCCGCCGGAAGGTTTTCCCGCTTCCCCGACGACAGATCGTCGACGACGGTGACCTTCCACCCGTTGGCGATGAACAGCTCCGCCACGTGCGAGCCGATGAATCCCGCTCCGCCGGTGACGAGAGCCTTAGTCATCATCCTCCGTCGCCGACGGAACGTTGGGTACAGTCTTGTCTTCGAGCGCGAACAGGTAGCGAGCCGCATCAACCACGCCGAGGCCGCGACCGTTGGCGGCGGCGGCCTTCAATCTTACGCTCGGCTCATGCAGGAACTTGTTCATGAGGGCCTTTGAGAAATGTTCTATCTGCTCGGCCTGCTCCGGCGATAACGGACCGAGCCGGCGGAAAGCCGCAGCAAGCTCGGTACTACGCACCTTGTCCATCTCTTCTCTGAAGCTACGCATTACGGGCACCGCCGCGAGACTCGCGACCCAGTCCCAGTATTTCTGCGATTCCTGGGCGATGATCTGCTGAGCCGCGGGCACATCTTCTTCGCGGCGCTCGAGATTCGCCGCGGCGGCAGCGCGGATATCGTCGAGGTCGTAGAGGAAGACGTTGTCCAACTTCCCAACCGCGGCTTCGACGTCACGCGGGAGCGCGATATCCAGAACACACAGCGGCCGGTCGCCGCGCGCTACGACCGCCTCGCTCACTCGCGCAACGGTCACCACCGGCACGGGTGAGGCGGTCGAGCAGAGCAACAGATCAACATCCTTGAGGGATGCCCAGCACTGGTCGTAGTGCATCGCCGTCGCGCCGTGACGCTCCGCCAGCGACTCGGCACGCTCGTGGGTACGATTGGCGACAATCGCGACGCGCACTCCTTCCTTAAGCAAGCACTCCAGCGCGATCTCCGCGACGTCGCCGGCGCCGAGAATCATCGCGCGCCTCCCGCCCAGACCACCGAATATTTTCTTCGCGAGCTGAACCGCCGCCGAACTCACTGACGCAGCTCCTCGGCCTATTCCGGTCTCGTCCCTCGCGCGCGCACCGGTGAGCAGCGCGCTCTGGAACATTCGATTGAGTACCGGGCCCGACTCTGACCTGCACTGCTCCCACGCATCCTTCACCTGGCCGTGAATCTGCGCCTCGCCGAGTATCATGGATTCAAGTCCGGCAGCAACGCCGAACAGGTGCGTCGCCACATAGCGGTCGCGTCGCACGTACGTGAATGTGGTCGCATCATCTCCAAGACGTCGGGAGAGCATGGCCGAGATATGGGGTAGCGCGTCACCATTCTCTTCGACCGCGTAGATCTCCGTACGGTTGCATGTCGACAACGCGACACCTTCGCGGATTACGCCCGATTCCCGCAGCCGAGCGAGCTCCCGCAGCGCTTCGTCCGAGCGGAAGGCGAGCTTTTCCCGTACCTCGATCGGGGCCGTGGCGTGACTGACGCCGGCAACGATCAGCGCCACGAGTCCACCTTGTCGTCGAAGGATCCATCTTCGACCGAGCTGCAGAAGTCATCACCGACGAGCTTCGGCGCGGCGTCGCGCCACTGATTATCACCGCTGGCCAAAAGGCGCGACCGCAGTCCCCTCAGCGCGGAGACTGCACGCTCATATCGTCCATCGAACCGCTCGGCGATTGCGTCGCGAATTCTGGCGGCGGCTCCGGGAACGCCGCCAGACGACACGGCGATGGTCACATCGCCAGAGCGATGGATCGCCATCGTATGAAAGTTTCCTTCGTCGGGGTAATCCGTGATGTTGACGAGCTTTCCGGCGACGTGCGCGTCTACCGCCACACGGGCATTCACCTCACGGGAATCCGTCGCCGCTACGACCAGCATTGAGCGCCCAAGGTGCTCAGCGCTATATGATTCACGGACGATCGTCAGCTCGCGCGCACGCTCCGCTGCCTCGAGCTCCGGTGTCACCTCGAGGGAGACCACGAGCACCTGCGCGCCTGACTCAACCAACGCCAGCGCTTTGCGCGTGCCCACCGCGCCGCCACCGACGACGCACGCGGTCAGCCTCTCGCCGTGCAGTGCGATCGGAAAGTCGCTCACAGGAATTGGCCTCGATTGAAGGACGCCATCCTGAACACGATGTATAGCGCGATCACGCTTGCGAACGTCACGGCCGACATGAGAGCCGCGCGCCGAGCCTGCCAGCCACGAAGAACTCGCCCGAGTGCGAGCGCGCTCACTCCTGCCCAGGCACCGAGGCCCCAGATGATCTGCGGAAGAACGAGAGCGCGATACTGGAAGGAATAGGCGGCCGCGAGGGCCAGGCCGAGTGTAAGTCCAAGAAATCCCGCAATCGACGCGAGGTGATTCACCCGATCGAGCGTGTCGAGTGGCGGAAAGAATCGGAAGATTGCCCCGAAGTGCGCCGACTTGAGCTCGCGACGGGCAACGAGGTACATCGCTCCCGCCGCGGCCGCGGTCGCATATGCGGCGATCCCTATGAAGCTCAGCACGATGTGCATCGTCAGCCAAACAGCGCGGGCACCCTGTGGCTCCAGAAATGGGTGCATGCCGGTGAGATTCCCGGCCATCGTCACGAGCGCGGCGAGAGGTGCCGCAACGAGGGTTAGACTGACCTCGCGCGCCAGGCTCTCAACGATGACGAGGGACAAGGCAAGCACGAGTCCGGCGAACGACAGCCCTGGCCCGAGACCCGTGAGCGAGGCTGCGCCGGCTTGTTTGGTGAGGCCGGCAAGCGCGGTCGCATGAGCTCCAATGCCCAGCAGGAGCAGGATGATTACAGCGACGACGGGCGCCTTCACGCGGCGCGCAAAGGGCAGCGCCGCTACTGCGGCGGCGCCGAGGTAAAACGTGACGGCAATGAAGTGGGCGATCGCAATCATTTGATCGCCCTAATTTAATTCCCCGCTGCTCTTTTAGGGCATTTTGCCGGTCAACCGCACCGACATTCCCTCACGGATTGTTGGCTGCATCTGGCCAACGATGATCGTTGTAGCGGCAAAAGGAGTAACGCGCACGACCTGACCCAATCCGGCAATGACCGCGGGAGCGGCGTTCTGATCGCTCACGCCAGTGGTGTTGTCGATGAAAGCGATCTGATCTCCGATGCGCACCCCGCTGGCGGCGTTGAGGGAAACGAGCACGTAGTGACCGATCGACGGCAACACAGGGTCGCCATGAACGTAGACTACTTTCCCTCTCGGACCACCAGCAACCGGCGCCAGCGTGCCAATCGGGGAAGGCAGATCAGGTGCCTGAATGAGACGCTGATCGAGCTCTATCTCCGCGAACTGGCGGATGATACGAGCGACCGGTTGCTGCCCTGAAGGAAGGGACTCAATGCGGAGAAGACCGGTCGGAATCACGACCTCGCCGAAATCACCGAGGTCAGCGCCCAAAGTGTAGGACATGTAGGTATCACCGAGCCGAGCCACGAGGCCGCGCGGAAGACTGATGTAGAGTGCGTCGTTCAACTGGTAATGGGTGCGAACCATACTGGTCTTGATGCCCGGCCGATCGATGCTGGCGACGATCCTGCCCGCACCCTTTGGCCCACCATCGCGATCGGCGTATGGCGCGGCTTCGATTTCGCCGCGCCGAACGCCACCACTACGCGCGCGACCGATCACATCGGCCGTCGCGGCGGCAGCAGAGCGGCTCAACGGCGATGCGAATACAGTCAGATCCTTTCCATCGGCCGTCACAGTCGGCTCAGCGGGGGCAGCAGGACGCGTTATGATGTGGGAAACGACTTCGCCAGCGCTGTCGGCGTGCGCCATGGCTGTGGCCTTTACTTCGGAACCCCAGATGCGAATGACTTCGCCGGGATAGATCCAGTGCGGGTTCTCGACGACGTCGGTATTACGGCGGAAGATCTCCGGCCAGCGGAACGGGTTCTTGAGGTAGAACTGCGCCAGATCCCAGAGCGTGTCACCCTTCTTCACCACGTGCTTCACTTCCTGGGTGGTGTCGGAGGTCATGACGAGGTTGTTTGTCGTGTCCGTCCGAACAGCGCGAACGGTGTCGGATGTGGCCGGCACCTGCGCGAACGCGGTATTGGCCCCGCTCGCTGAAAGGATCAGGGCGGCGAGCATCGAGGCGCGAACGCCGTATCTCGTTACTGTTCTTGACGATGTCTTCAGGAAATTACCGATCACTCGTGCTCCCGGAACTTGGCGGATGGCTAAGATGGCAACCGTATGACGGGGCGTCCCAGCGTAAGGTCACGCCCACAAGCCAGTTAGCAAAAGCGGCCCCGCAAGCGGGGCCGCCCAATACCATCTCGAATCGGAAGCAGTTAGAAGGGTAGGTCGTCATCCCCATCCTGTAATGCACCGGGGAAATCCTCGAAATCTGCTCCCCCAGCGCCTGCCGCCCCTGCCTTCGCCCCGGCCGCTGCCGGCGCTCGACTCTTTCCACTGCCCTCGCCATCGAAATCGCCCCCACCCTGGGCCCCACGTCCGCCGCCCAACATCAGCATCTCGCGCACGTTGACCTCGGTGCTGTAGCGGGTCTGGTTCTCCTTGTCCTGCCACTGCCGGTACTCGATGCGCCCCTCGACATAGATCCTGTCGCCTTTCTTGCAGAACTTCTCGACGACATCGGCCAGCCCGGTGCCCTTGGAGTTCCACACCACGCAGCGGTGCCACTCCGTCTTTTCCTGCTTCTCACCACTCGGCGAATTCCATGTCCGGGTTGTCGCGAGCGAGAACTGCGCGACCCTGTTGCCACCCGTCGTCGCGCGGACTTCGGGATCGCTGCCCAGGTTTCCGATCAGCATGACTTTGTTCAGACTTCGACTCACTGTGCCTCCTGGCGAGAGTTCATTTCCCGCCCAGAATAGTATAGGTGGGCTCAGAGCCCGGGCAAACCAACAATTTCAACGGTCAGCAAAAGTCCCCGCCGACCTCTCCTGATCACCTTCGGCGACTTCGAGCACCCGTCGCATCACCAAAGCATCTTCGACCGGGCGCCGATAGTAGGCGCGCCGTCGTCCGATCTCGGTAAATCCCCTCGAGCCATATAGCGCCCGGGCCGCGGCATTCGATTCACGGACCTCGAGAAAAGCCTTCCGCACCCCGCGAGCGCCCAGCTCGATAATCAGCGCATCGAGCATCTGACCGGCCAACCCCTTGCCGCGAAAATTCGGCTCGACGGCGACGTTCAGTACCTCTCCGTCTTCCCCAACCGCGAAAGCGATGGCGTATCCGGCAATCGCGAAATCCGGCGGGAAAACCGCTGCCAGAAAGATAGCGGGTTGAACGGAGAGGAGACGCCGGAATGATTCCTCGGTCCATGGATCCGCGAAGGACGCCGTCTCGATCCGCACGATCTCGCGCAGATCCCCTTCGACGGCCGGCCGGAGGAGCGCGGTCACCCTACGAGCGGACGCCCGTGCGCGGCTTCCCAACGCACCTGGGCCTCGGCGAGACGGCCATAGTCGGGCTCCCACAAAGCGAGATCTACTGGTCCTCCTGCGAGAATCGACGGCAGAAGCCCAGCAACACCGCGCGCGTGAGGGCGCGCATCAACTTCCCGTCCCGGTCCGATGATTCTCACAGGATGATCCCGCGCGGCAGCCTCAGAGAGTTGATCAGCGCTCAAGATGCTCGTGGGCTTGATCTGCGTGGCGGCTCCGCCAGACTGCAAAACAACCCGGGCCGCGAACACCTCTCCGCGCATGGCATCGAGAACGGAGAGGTATTCTCCCGGAGAAAGCGGAGGCTGCGCGCCCGTCACGGTCAGCAGCAGCGAGGATACCGCGAACAATTCCACTCCGTAACCGGACGCGAGGCCCTTCGCGACCGAGCCAGCAACACGAAGACTGGTGAAGCTGCCGGGCCCCGCGCCGCAGATGATTCGTGCGATCTCACCGCGTTCCACCCCACCTTCCTCGAGGCATTCAGCAACGGCGGGCATGAGCTGCTCACCCATTCCTATCGGAGATACGCTTCCGTCTTCGCGGCGTATTCCTCGTTCGACGATCACGCTGGAATCCACGAGCAGCGCCACACTCCCCTCGTACGTCGACCCTTCGATCGCCAGGCTGAACGATCGTGGGCGGCCGTCGCTGCTTTTTCGCGCGCTCTCTCTCTTGGTCATCCCGCGAGAAGGATGCGCCGAGCGGGATCGCCCTGCACGTAATCGAGATCGATCGGCACGTGATCCTCTGGAAGTCGATTGCCGGCGCGTTCGGGCCACTCGACGATTATTAGCGCGCGCGCCGACACGATCTCATCCCAGCCGATGTTCGTCAGCTGGTCGGCCGACTCGATTCTGTAGAGATCGATGTGAAACACCACCGACCTCGGCGCGGAATACTGGTGAACGATGGCGTACGTCGGGCTCGTAACTTCGTCGACGACACCGTAACCGAAACAGATCGACTGCGCGAGAGTTGTTTTGCCGACGCCCAGCTCCCCGGTGAGTGTTATGAGCAAAGGCGGCGAGGCGCTGCGCCCGAGCTTCTCGCCCCACGTCTTGAGCTCGCTCTCGGTGAGCTTTAGATGACCGCGCTCGGCGCGCGGCGGGACGATGTGGCGGTGCGCAGGCATCACTAGCGGCCGTGAAGGCCCGCCAGCGATCCTCGACTCCTTTCCTCGCGTCCGGCCTTCGCCTTGACCTCGAACAGCTCGTCGCGAAGACGCGCCGCTGTCTCGAAATCGAGATTGGTCGCAGCCTCGCGCATCTGGCTCTCGAGATCCGCGATGAGAGCAGGCAGGTTGTCCGCTCCATAGTGCGAGCCCGACTCCGCGACGCGGCGAACCTTCTCCTTCTCGCGCTCGTCCCGCTCGAGCCGTGAGTCGGCGACCCGCGTAGTGAACCGCACCTGGTCGACGCTCTTTTTCACACCAATTGGTGTGATTCCGTGCTCGAGGTTGTACGCGGTCTGGATCTCGCGGCGCCGACTCGTTTCGTCGATGCAACGCTGCATCGAGCCGGTCATCTTGTCGGCGTAGAAAATCGCCCGTCCGGTGAGATTGCGCGCCGCACGGCCGACGGTCTGGATCAACGAGCGATCGCTGCGCAGGAAGCCTTCCTGGTCCGCATCCAGAATCGCGACCAGCGAAACCTCGGGGAGGTCGAGCCCTTCGCGCAGCAGGTTGATCCCAATGAGCACGTCGAACTCGCCAAGACGCAGCCCGCGAACGATCTCCATGCGCTCGATTGCGTCGATGTCCGCGTGCATGTATCGCACTCGCACGCCCATCTGCTGGAGATAGTCGGCCAGATCCTCCGCCATTCGCTTGGTGAGGGTCGTGACAAGAACGCGCTCGCCCTTGCGCTCACGAATGTGGATCTCGTTGAGAAGATCATCCACCTGCCCTCTCACCGGTCGAACCTCGATCTCGGGATCGACGAGGCCAGTGGGCCGAATGATCTGCTCGACTACTGCTCCTTCGGAAAGACGCAGCTCGATCTCACCCGGAGTCGCCGTGATGTTGAGCGCTCGCGGAGTCAGAGAGAGGAACTCGTCGAACATCAATGGCCGGTTGTCGAGCGCGCTCGGGAGACGAAACCCATAGTCCACCAGAGTGAGCTTGCGAGCGCGGTCACCGTTGAACATTCCGCCGATCTGTGGCAGAGTCACGTGCGCCTCATCCACAACGACGAGAAAATCTTCCGGGAAATAATCGAACAGACACGCCGGCCTCTCGCCTTCCGCGCGACCTGACAGGTGACGCGAATAGTTCTCGATGCCGGCGCAGGTGCCGATCTCGAGCATCATCTCGATGTCGAAGTTGGTGCGCGACTCCAGACGCTGCGCCTCGAGAAGCTTCCCCGACGCGCGCAGCTCGCTCAGACGCTGCGCCAGCTCTTCGCGAATGAGACCGACCGCGCGCTCGATGGTCGGGCGCGAGGTCACGAAATGCTTGGCGGGATAGATTGCCGCCTTCTCGAGATTGGCGATCGTGTCGCCGGTCAGCGGATTGATCTTGCTGATCTTCTCGATCTCGTCGCCGAACATCTCGACCCGCACTCCCTGCTCTTCGTAGGCGGGAAGAATCTCGACCGTATCTCCGCGAACCCGGAACGTGCCTCGCTCGAGCCCCATGTCGTTGCGCGAGTACTGAATCTTCACCAGCGAGCGGAGAATCTCGTCCCGCGGGATTCTCTGCCCCTTCGTGAGCGTCACCATCTGCTCGCGGTAGCTGCGCGGATCGCCAAGGCCATAGATCGCTGATACCGTCGCCACGATGATCACATCGTTGCGCTCCATAAGACTCGACGTCGCGCGAAGCCGCAGCCGGTCGATGTCCTCGTTGATCGACGCGTCCTTCTCGATGTAAGTGTCCGTCGTCGGGACGTACGCTTCGGGCTGGTAGTAGTCGTAGTACGAGATGAAGTACTCGACCGCGTTGTGCGGGAAGAAGCCCTTGAGCTCCCCGTATACCTGCGCCGCGAGGGTCTTGTTGTGGGAGAGCACCAGCGTCGGGCGCCCGTAGTTCTTGATGACGTTGGCGACAGTCATCGTCTTCCCGGATCCAGTGACGCCCAGCAGAGTCTGGAAGCGGTCTCCCCGCTCCAG
>JBBQWD010000020.1:0-12514 GCA_038210945.1 Gemmatimonadales bacterium | reverse complement strand
TCTGAAGCAGTGGGCCTCGCTCCGCCGGGATCCCGCCCGTTTCGCGAGCTCGGCACAGGTGGAGCGGACGAGCTCGACCGGATGCGCTTGGAAAATGCGGATCTGAAGCGGCGGCTTGAGCGACTCGAAGCGTGAGACCACTGCGGTAGCCAACAGCCCGCAACTCAGCGGAGAGAAGCTCGCACAGCTTCTCTCCGCCATCTCGGAAGCACCAGACTTCGTCACGGGCGCGACGTTCATGATCGCGCAGCTTGCCGACATTCTCGGAGCGCGGCGAGCTCTGGCGATTACGCTCGACAGTCCCCCAAAACGGCTCATCGTCACCGCTGCAGTCGGCTTTGATGGCGATCCAGTCCCGTCGGTGTCCCTCCCGATTGGCGACCTCTCCAGTCCGATCGTCGTTTCAGCCCTGTCACTCCATGCAGTCAGCTGCGGTGGTGGGACGGCGCTCGCCGGCTTTCCGTTCGGAGACTGGACGGCGATCCCGTTTCCGCAACCCCAGTTCAGAGGAGCTCCACCCGTCCTAACGGATGCCGAGCTCGAGCTGGTGCAGCTCGACGGCTGCAAAGTGAGAACCCTGGCGGGGGTCGATCGCCGCCGAAGACTCGGCCACGCCCCCGCCGGGGTCGTTCTGATCGAAACTTCCGTAGACGACGAATTGCTTGGCGCCGTCCTGCAGGCGGCGTCGCTCGCGGGACCGGTTCTCGCGCGCATGGCGGCGGTTGAGGAGTTTCGCCTCTCGACGGGCCGCCTCGACCAGCAGCGCGAAATGCTCACCGCGATCGTCAATTCGCTTCCCGATCCGATCGTAATCATCAACGCTTCGCACGACATCGTCGTGCAGAACAGTCGTGCCGAGCACCTGCTATCGGGCGGAGAAAAAGACTCCGAGGGTCGTCGCCGCGCGGTCGAGATCAACAATCTCCTCTTCACATCGCATCTATCCAAAGCGGCGATGGGATCGAAAGAGACCGCGGGCTCACGTGAGCTGAACCTCGTCGACCCCGACGAGGGGACTGACCTCCTGTTCGAGGTGCTGACCCACGAGCTTGGCGGGGGCGATGGCAGTCGGGCGGGATCCACGGTTTCCGTTCTGCGCGATGTGACCGACCTTCGACGCGCCGCCAACGAGCTGGAACGACAGGTGCAGCGCGTGCGGCTGGCCGAAATCGATGCGAAGCGCGAGCGCGACCGGTTGAACCTCATTCTCGAGAACGTAGCCGACCCGATTCTCGTCACGGACGACCGCTCCAACATCATCCTCATGAACAAGGAGGCTGAGCAGCTGTTCGAGGCCGACGACAGCGAGCGGTGGGAGCGCGCTGCGCTGGTTCAGGCGAACGATACCAAGTTCACGACGTTCATCTCCGATTTCACGATCAGACCTGCTCTGGCGCGCCGGGAGCAACTGAAGCTTCAGATCCCCGACACCGGCGTAGAGCTGCCGGTCGAAGTCGTCTCCGGAAAAATCCTCAACCGCCGCGGCGAGCCGCTGGCCATCGTATCGGTGCTGCATGACCTGACGGAGCAGGTAGAGAACGAAGCCCTCTACGAGGAGCTGAAGAAGTTCTCGGGCGAATTGGAAGATCGCATTCGGGCCGCGACTGCCGACCTCGCCGAGCAGAACACGAGGCTTCAGTGGCAGTCACGCGAGCTGGAGAAAGCGAACCGGCTCAAATCAGAGTTCCTCGCGAGCATGTCTCACGAGCTCCGGACCCCGATCAACGCTCTCATCGGCTATGCATCGCTGATGCTCGACCGAATCTACGGAGATCTCACGCCGCGCCAGGAAGAGGGGCTGAATCGCATTCAGGGCGCCGCGCAGCACCTGCTCGCGCTGATCAACGACATCCTCGACCTAGCCAAGATCGAAGCCGGCCGCATGCCGTTGCACCTCGACGACGTCACCCTCGACGACATCATGACCGAGATCTCGCAGCAGATCGAGCCATTGGTGAAGAAGAAATCACTCAAGTTCAACGTCGAGATGCCTGCCCGCGGTCTCGTCCTCCACACCGATAGAACCAAGGTCAAGCAGATCCTCCTCAATCTCCTTTCCAATGCCGTTAAGTTCACCCACCATGGCGGCATCCATGTCACAATCTCGAGGGACGAGGAAGATCTGCGATTCGACGTTCGTGACACAGGCATCGGGATTCGCGAATCCGATCTGGACTCCATCTGGGAAGACTTCCGCCAGGTGGATCAATCGAGGACGCGTGAGTTCGGCGGCACCGGACTCGGGCTGAGCATCACGCGCAAGCTCGTGGACGCGCTGGGCGGTCACGTCTTCGCCGAGAGCGTCTTCGGGAAGGGCTCGACATTTACTGTTGTACTTCCCGTCAGGAGCGTCGTACGCCCTGACGATCCGCCTCGAGTAGTTGACGAGGTCCCTCCGCCACCGCCTGTCAAGCGCTGATGTTCGATACCAATACACGCACCATCGTCGTCGTCGGCGCGCAGTGGGGAGATGAAGGCAAGGGCAAGCTGGTGGATGTTCTCGCCGAGCGCGCCGACTGGGTCGTTCGCTATCAGGGTGGAGCGAACGCCGGTCACACCGTGCACATCGCCGACAAGTCGTTCGTGCTCCACCAGATTCCGAGCGGGATTCTGCATCCGGGCGTACGGTGCGCGATCGGCAATGGAGTCGTGCTGGATGTCGAGACCTTGTTCTCGGAGATCGACGAGCTGGTCTCGGACGGCATCGACGTCGAGGGCCGACTCTATGTGAGTGATCGCGCGCACCTCGTGCTCCCGTATCACAAGCTCGTTGACAGCCAGAGCTCCGCCAGCAAGGAGATCGGAACCACAGGTCGTGGAATCGGTCCAGCCTACGAGGACAAGTACGGCCGCCGCGGCATTCGCGTGCTGGACCTGCGAAACCCGGAGCGCTTGAGAAAATTGGTGGAACGCGGCGTCGCGCACGCGAATATCCAGCTCGCGACCTCGGGTACCAAACGGGCCGATGTCGATTACACGCTCGATGTGCTCGAGCGCTTCACGAGCCGACTGCTCCCGCTCGCGGAAGACGTGGGCCTCAAGATCCACCGCGCCATTGTCGGTGGTGCGGCGGTGTTGCTCGAGGGCGCACAGGGCTCGCTCCTCGACATTGATCACGGCACCTATCCCTACGTCACCTCGAGCAGCACGACCTCCGGGGGCGCGGCGACCGGCGTCGGCATCGCGCCAAAGGAGCTTGATTCCGTGATCGGTGTGGTGAAGGCCTACACGACGAGAGTTGGTAACGGACCGCTGCCGACCGAATTCGATGAGCCTTTGGCATCCGAGATACGGCAGCTCGGAAACGAGTTCGGAGCGACAACGGGACGGCCTCGCCGGTGCGGGTGGTTCGACGGGGTGGTCGTTCGCTACGCCGCGCGGGTAAATGGGTTGACCGATCTCGCTGTCACGAAGCTGGACGTTCTCGACACGCTCGACCGCATTGGATTGTGCACAGGCTATGAAGCCGGGGGCGACCTGTACGAGGAATTTCCCAGCGACTTGAGCGTGCTCGACCGCGCGGTTCCGCGGTACGAATGGTACGAGGGGTGGAAGACTTCGACGGCCGACGCGCGTGCGCTCACTGATCTACCGAAGGAGGCGCGGCGGTATCTCGATCGCATCGAGGCGCTGGTCGAGACGCCGATAACCTACGTGAGTGTCGGAACTCGACGCGATCAGATCATAGGCGTGGAGGGTGCAGTTCCATCTCGCCCCGCCGGCGTCGCCTAGCAAGCCGTCGCGCCAATGGCGAACGATGTAGACGTCGTGATCGTTGGAGCGGGACCGTGCGGTCTCGCCGCCGCCATCTCCGCACAGAACGCCGGCTTGAAAGCCCTCGTGTTGGATGCGGAGGTCGTGGTCAGTACGATCGCCGCGTACCCGACTTATGTGCGATTCTTCTCGACTGCAGAGAAGCTCGCGATTGGCGGCCTGCCTTTCGTAATCGCAACCGAGAAGCCGAGCAGACGTGACGCGCTCGCCTACTATCGCGCCGCGGTACTGCATTTCAGGATTCCGGTGCGACAGCGTGAGCGGGTCACCGCCATAGAGGGCCGCTCTGGAGACTTCGTCGTCGTGTCGCGGACGCTCGCCGGCGAGGAACGGCGCACGAAGACCGCGTCGGTCGTCGTCGCAACCGGATTTTTTGGATCTCCGAACCGGCTCGGTGTGCCCGGCGAGGATCTGCCCCACGTTGCGCACGTCTATCGCGAGGGGCACGAAGCCTTCCTCCAGGACGCAGTCGTTGTCGGTGGCGGCAACTCGGCCGCCGAGGCAGCGCTCGATCTTTGGCGGTCGGGAGCGCGCGTGACGCTCGTTCACTTCGGGCCGACCTTCGACAAAAAGATCAAGCCGTGGGTGCTTCCGGATTTCAGCAATCGCGTCAAGGAGGGCTTCATCGCGACCAAATGGGAGAGCCGGGTGAAAGCCATCGAGCCGAACGACGTGGTGCTCACGACCGGCGGCGGCGAGCAGCGCATAAAGGCGGACCGCGTCTACGTCATGACGGGTTTCGCGCCGAGCCTTACACTGCTGCGCGAGGCGGGAGTGCCGGTCGATAACAAGACCGGCATTCCATCGCACAACCCCGCAACGCTCGAGACGTCGGTGCCGGGAATCTTCATCGCAGGAGTCGTCGTCGCCGGATTTGACGCGAACAAAGTGTTCATCGAGAACGGGCGGTACCATGGCGATCGCATCGTGGCGCGGCTGTTGGGGCAGCGCGCACCGGCGGAGCCGAAGTTGAGCGCCGAGCTGGACGCGTAGTCGGAGAGAGCCTCGGCGACTAGTTTTCCCGAATGGCAAACCACCCCGATGTGATGGAGAAGCTCGTCTCGCTGGCGAAGCGGCGTGGCTTCATCTTCCAATCTTCAGAGATCTACGGCGGCACCGGCTCCGTGTGGGACTATGGCCCACTCGGTGTCGAGCTGAAGAAGAATCTCAAGGATCGGTGGTGGAACGCGATGGTGCGCGCCCGGAACGACATCGAAGGGCTGGACGCGGCGATTCTCATGCATCCCCGCGTGTGGGAGGCCAGCGGCCACGTCGCAGGCTTCGTCGATCCGCTCGTGGACTGCAAGAATTGCAAGAAGCGCTTTCGCGCCGACGATCCGCGGATCAAGGGAACGCCCGGCACACCCGACGCGCAGTGCCCCGCGTGTGGAATGAAGGGCACCCTCAGCGAGGCGCGTCAGTTCAATCTCATGTTCAAGACCTTCATGGGTCCGGTCGAGGAGTCAGCGGCTGTCGTGTACCTGAGGCCGGAAACGGCGCAGGGCATCTACGTCAACTTTCTCAACGTGCAGCAGTCGACGCGGCAGAAGGTGCCGTTCGGCATCGCGCAGATCGGAAAAGCGTTCAGGAACGAGATCACGCCGGGCAACTTCATCTTCCGCACCCGCGAATTCGAGCAGATGGAGATGCAGTTCTTCGTTGAGCCGGGGACGGACATGAAGTGGTTCGAGTACTGGAAGCAGCAGCGCATGGACTGGCATCGCGGGCTCGGCCTGGCCGAGGACAGGCTGCGATTCCACGCGCATACGAAGGAAGAGCTCGCTCACTATGCGCGCGCCGCGTTCGACGTGCAGTTCGATTTCGGTGGAACTCTGGGCTTCCAGGAGATCGAAGGCGTGCACAATCGCGGCGACTTCGACCTTTCGCAGCACCAGCAGTTCTCCGGGAAGAAGCTCGAGTACTTCGACCAGCCGAACAATCGACGCTACTTGCCCTACGTCATCGAGACTTCAGTTGGCGCGGATCGGACGACGCTCGCCGTGCTCGTGAATGGCTACAGGGAAGAGGCGGTTGAAGGAGAGTCGGAAGGACGCACTGTGCTCGGCCTCGATGCGTCGATCGCGCCCATCAAGGCGGGCGTGTTTCCGCTCGTGAAAAAGGATGGGATGCCCGAGATGGCTCATCGCATCGCGGACGATCTAAGGGGCTCGTTCCCGATCTTCTACGACGACAGCGGCGCAATCGGCCGGCGCTATCGACGGCAGGATGAAGTCGGAACGCCGTTCGGCATCACAGTGGATGGCGAATCGCTCACGAGCGGCACCGTGACTGTGAGGGACCGCGACACGCTCAAGCAGGAGCGGGTGGAGGCGGGCCGGTTGAAGGAATTCCTCGCCGAGAAGCTCAAGACGTGAGCGAGCTAACCCTTGAGCGCCTGCGAGCTGAAGGCCAAGCGTTCATGGAGGCGATCTCGCGGGAGAGTTATCTCGCGTTCGCCGGACTCAAGAGAACGGCGGAGCTCCAGCCGATTTACAAGAAATTCGAGAGCATACTCGGCCCGGAAGCACTGGAGCTGACGCTCGACGCGTTTCGCGACACGTCCGGCAAGGACCACGAGAGGCGCTCGGCGCAGAATCTTCTCGAGTGGGAAATCGAATCGCAGGCGTCCAAGCCGCTCGCGGAGCTCGACGAGCGCGAGATCGAATGGGAAAACTCGGCGGTCGTTCGCTCGCCGGACGGGCGCTTCATTCAATACCAGGCCGCGCCCATCGAGCTCGCGAACACCACGGACCGGGCGTTGCGCCTCGGACTGGACGACGCGAGGGCCAAGCTGGTCGCGAAGGAGCACGCGCCGATGAGGCTCGAGCGGCTCCAGCGAGAGAAGGACTACATCGAATCTCTTGGCGTAGCCGGTGACTACAACGCGTCATTCGAGGCGGTGACTGGCATCTCGCTGGAGAAGCTGGCCAAAAGCTGCGAGAAATTTCTGCGCGACACCGAGGCCATATGGGATGACACGCTGCCGGGCGTATTGAAAAAGTCGCTCGGTGTCAGGGCATCGGAAGCAAAGCGCGCCGACGCGCTCGCGCTATTCCGCGCTTCGGAATACGACAACGCATTTCCGGGGAATCAGATGGAGGCGGTGATGCGCCGTCAGATCACGGAGATGGGAATAGATCCGACAGCAAAGGGACGCGTCATTTTCGATGTAGGCGAGCGCGAAGGAAAACGCTCGCGCGCGTTCTGCTCGCCGGTGCGTGTTCCGGAAGAAGTGTATCTGGTGCTGAGACCGCATGGCGGCCAGAGCGACTACAACACGTTCCTCCACGAGCTTGGACACGCTCTTCACTTCGCTTACACGAGCTCCGACTATCCGTTCGAGTTCAGGTGGCTCGGAGACAACTCGGTTACCGAGTCCTACGCGATGCTCTTCGACCATCGCATGCAGGACAAGCGCTGGCTCCTTCGCTACACGGAGCTGGGCGGAAACAGAGTTGGAAAGTTCCTGCGTACCGCCGGCTTCGAGGAGCTGCACTTTCTGCGGCGCTACTGCGCCAAGTTTCTGTACGAGCGCACTCTGTACAGCGGTAAAGTCCCGTGGTCAGAGCTGCCGGACCTCTATGTGTCGCTGCTGACCAATGCGACCGGATTCGAGTACAACGCGGCCGACGCGTTCGTGGATGTGGATCCGCGATTCTATTCGGCGCGCTATCTCCGGGCGTGGCAGCTCCAGTCAGTACTCAATGAGCAGCTGACATCGCGATTCGACATCGACTGGTTCAGGAACCCGGGCGCGGGACCGTGGATGGTGAGCGAGCTGTTTTCCCACGGTCAGCGCGAGATGGCGGAAGAGATCTCGACGCGCGTGGGTGGTGGGGCGCTCTCTTTCCAGCCGCTGGTTCGAAAGGTAGAGGCGCTGCTTGAGGCCTGACTGGGAGAGCGTGAAAGCGGAGACGGTCTCGAGGCTCCAGGCGATCATTCGATTCGATACCACCAACCCGCCAGGCAACGAGCTGCCGCTCGCGCTTTATCTCGACGGTGCCCTTCGAGAAGAAGGGATAGAGACCACACTGTTCAAGCCCGATGAGAATCGCGCGGTGCTGGTTGGCCGGCTTCGAGGCAACGGAACGAAGCGGCCGGTAATACTTCTCGCTCACATGGACGTCGTGGGCGTGGAGAGAGCGCGCTGGTCGGTCGATCCTTTCGCGGCAGAGATCAAGGACGGCTATCTCTACGGGCGTGGCTCGATCGACGACAAGGGAATGCTGGCGGCCAACCTCATGACGATGCTGTTGCTCAAGCGCGGCCTCTCGCAGGGCGGGGTCACGCTGTCCAGGGACTTAGTGTTCCTCGCCACGTCTGATGAAGAAGCTGGCGGGGAATGGGGAATGGGCTGGCTGGTGAAGCACCACCCGGACGTGCTCGACGCGGAGTTCGCTTTGAACGAGGGCGGCCGGACACGGATTGTCGATGGTGGGCAGCGGTATCTCGCGGTGCAGAGCGCGGAGAAGGTGTCGCACGTCGTCACGGTGACCGCGCACGGTTCCGCCGGGCACGCGGCCATTCCGCTTCCCGACAACGCGATCTTTCGTCTCTCTCGCGCGCTGGAGACGCTGTCGCGCTACGCCGAGCCCGTGATGCTCACGGAAATAACGCGCAAGTTCTTCGCGCGGCTTGCCGAGGTGTGGCCCGCAGAAGTCGAGAAGAAGGCGATGATCGATCTGGTGTCGACCGATGCAAAGCGCGCGGAGGCCGGCGCGAAAGTGCTTTCACTTGTACCCGTCTTCAACGCCGTACTGCGCAATGGGATCTCGCCGACCGTCCTCGAGGGAGGGAAGCACTTCAACGTCATCCCGGCTTCCGCGGAAGCGGTGCTGAACGTTCGAACGCTGCCCGGTCACTCGATCGACAAGGTGATCAATCGGATGAGAGCGATCGTGACGGAGCCGGGCGTGACGATCGAGGTCACTCATCGGGGGGAAGAAGGCCCCGCCTCAGATCCCGACTCGGAGATGTTTACCGCCATCGCGACCGCAGCGCACGAGCTGGACTCGAAGATCGCGGTTGTGCCGTACCTGAGCACTGGCGTGACCGACAGCGCTCGTCTGCGGCGTCTCGGTGTAAAGGCGTACGGTGTCCTTCCTTTTCCTATGCTGCAGTCGGATGAGGAGCGCATGCACGGGAGTGACGAGCGCGTGCCATTGGAATCGCTGCACTTCGGCACCCAGCTTATTTACGGGGCGATTTCGAGAATCGCGCGATAGTTAATCGCGCGCCCGTTTCCTTTGCATCTCTGTATGGGTCGAGGCGGGGTATCCTCTCCGGCGACTAGCTCGCTTACACGCATCGAGCCCGTCAGCCCACTCGCGGCTTGCGCTCGCGAGCGGCCACCCAGCCGGTCTTTTGCTACGCGAGCACGTCGCCTACGAGGACACCCTCCCGACTGACCGGCGCTACGATCTCAAAGAAATCAAACCGCGGACGGACTATTGCCCTTGGAGCTCGTTGGCGATGCGCGAGCCGTCGTACATCTTGCGCAGCGCCTCGGTGATTCCGCGCGAATGGACGCTCACCGTGCGGCCGATTTCGCTCGAGAAGATGAAGCGGTTCGAGATGCCTTCGATGTTCGAGTCGAACACCAGGCCGACCACTTCCGCGTTGCGGTTGATGACCGGGCTCCCCGAGTTGCCGCCGATGATGTCGTTGGTCGATACGAAATTGTAGGGCGTCGCGAGATCGAGATTGGCCTTCCGATCGACCCACCGCTTCGGAAGCTTGAATGGGTCCTTGTCGTCGAACGCGGCCGACCGCTCGTACAATCCGTAAAAGGTCGTCTTGTATGGAGCGATCGTTCCGTTCGACGGGAACGACTTGACGAGACCATCGCTGATGCGGAGCGTGAACGTCGCGTCTGGCGGTAGCGCAGTTCCGTAAGCAGCGAATAGCGCTTGTCCGATCTTCTCGCTGTTGCTGGCGATTATCGCGTTGAGGGCCGCGGCCCTCGCGGTCACCGTGCGGTTCAGGGGATCGATGCCGCGGGCGAGAACGATCATGGGATCCGTCGACGCCGCTACGGCGGCAGCCCCACCCTGCAACAGCGATTGCCTGAATGCGGGATCACCGACGCGCGTATTCCGAACTGCCGCCGTGGCGACTTCATCAGCATTGCGGCCCCCGAGAGCGGCCCGGAGAAATGGATCGTTGGCCGGCAACTCGCTCTGAGCCGCGCGTAGCTGAGCGGCAATGGCGCGTCTTTCAAACGCGGTATCGATTGGTACGGGACGCGAAAGCATTCCGGTCATGTTGGTGATTCCCTGACCACGGTACGGCGCGAGGCGCTCCGAATCCGGCTTGCCGGACTCGCTGGCGATGCGAACGATCTGCGCCGCCATCGGCAACAGCGTCGAGCCACTGCCGAAACCGGTGTAGCGAAGCTGCGGATTGAACGTGGCCAGCTCGCGCTGGGCGGCCGCTATCGCATCAAAGGCCCCGCCGTACTGGGCTTGAAGTTTTGGATCGGCGGCGATGCGCGAGCGCAGCTCCTGCTCGAATGCGCGCTTCTTGGCCATGCTGAGCGTGTCGAGCAATCCCGCACGATATCCGGTCACCGCCTTCTGTGAATTGGCGACGCCGAAAACATCGTTCTGATACCGGCGCGCCGCCGAGGTATCGGTGGCCGCGAGCTGAGCGTAAATCGCCAGCGACCGCTTGTAGGCGGCTAGTGTAGCGGGATAGGAGACGTCGCGCAGGAAATTCATCTGTGAGATCGTGTTCAGACGTCCGGTCGAACCTGGGTTTCCTACAACGAAGACGAGCTCGTTCTCAAACGCGCCCGCTTTACTCCACTTCAAATAGTCCGTCGGCGCGTAGGGCTGGCCGTTCTCGTAGACGCGAAGGAGCGTGAGATCGAGGTCGTAGCGCGGGTACGTAAAGTTGTCCGGGTCACCGCCAAAGAAGGCGATGTCGCCCTCGGGCGCCATCACCAACCGAACGTCGTTGAATCGGCGGTAACGGTACAGTGAATACATCCCGCCCTGATACAGAGTCACGACCTGACACGTGAGCTGTGTCTGCTGATTACACTCCGTCTGCAACTGAGCGATCACCGCAGATCGCTGCGCCGCTTGATCCGCTGCTGTAGTACCGGTGATCGCAGCGCGCACCCTCGCCGTCACGTCCTGAATCGACTGCAGCTGATCGACGTAAAGGCCGGCGCATTTCTTCTCGTCGGTCAGAGCTGCCGCCGCGAATCCGGTCTGGATGTAATTCGAATCGGCAGGCGATGAGGCCGCCGTGCACTCGCGCCCGCAATGGTGATTCGTCATTACCAGTCCGCGCGACGAAACGAACGACGCCGAGCAGTTCGGCAGGCGCACGGAAGAGAGCCGAACGTGATCCAGCCACTTCTGATCAGGCGCCCAGTTGTAGGTCCGGCGCCAGTAGTCGAGCGGCGGCGCGTCGAAGGTCCACATCGTGCCGAACTCGGGCTTGTAGGTGGCCGGAGGCAGCTGCGTGGCGGAGGACTGCCGCGTGGTAGCGCTCTGGGCAAAGGCCTGGCTGGAAACAACGACCGCGGAGGCGAGCGCAAACGCGCGGAGCACGGATCTACTCGTCAGCATTTTGATTGTCCTGTTCGTGAAGGTTTCGCGTGGCACGACTTGCAAGATATCGACCGCCGTCGTTCGTCGGCTTGTAGCTCTCACGAGCCCGGTCTAGATTGCACGGACTCGACACAGAACCCTTGACTCGGCATCAATGTCACAACGCGATCGAACGCTCCAGGAAACGACCACCAGTCACAGCCCGGCGGAAGTACTGAAGGCGGCGAAGCAGTTCTTCGCCAGCCAAACCGGCGTCTATGCCGCGTTCCCGGAACAGGAGTCGCGAACTCACGTGACATTGCGCGGCCAAGGCGGGGAAGAAGTGGTGATCGCTGCCATTGCGGGAGCGGGGCAGACGACCGTCACTGGGTCCACGTACTTGTTCGACCAACAGATCGCCCGCTTTTTCGCGACTCTGGCTCCGGTCCCCATTGCGGTGTCGATCGCGGGCGAGCGATGACCGGTCCTCGTTTATTCGTCAACGGACTTCGCACCCAGGGACACGCCTTCAAGCTCGGGTCGCCCGCCGGTCCGGCCCTTCAGCTGAGAGCACAGGTCCTCGAAGCGTGGGACGCGATTCGCATCGATGCGGATCCGTCGGCCTCGATCAAAAGCCTCAAGCAGCTCGCCCTGCGCGAGCTTTACCCCGACACGAAGCACGAGAGCGAGTATGTAGTGAAGCTCCACGGCTTCGAGATGCTGGACGAGGACGCGCCGATTTCTTCCACCACCGCGAAAAACGGATCCACGTTCCTCGTCACCGACCGCCGCCGGCGACCGGTAGAGTAGCCAGCCTAGCCCTCCCGATTTATGAGGGCTGCATTCATCTCCCACAGCGATTGTGGACGGCACGACACGGGGTGGGGACATCCGGAGCACGTCGGCCGCTTGCGGGCGATCACGCGCGCACTCCGCGACGATCCCGAGCTGTTTCATACCGTCGATCATCTTGAAGGCCGTCATGCGACGATCGACGAGCTCGAGCTGGCGCACGATCCCGAGTACATCCGCTCAGTAAAGGAAATTGTAGAGAACGGTGGTGGCCGGCTCGACGCGGATACCGTCGCAAGCACGGGCTCATGGGATGCTGCGACCGCCGGGGCCGGGTGCGTTCTCTCGGCAGTCGATCTTTCCGTCAGTGGCGTCCATCCGCGCAGCTTCTCGGCAGTGCGTCCGCC
>JBBQWD010000019.1:0-12791 GCA_038210945.1 Gemmatimonadales bacterium | reverse complement strand
CCATGCGCGCGCAGGATCGTGGTGGCGAGCCCCAGGATACCCACCGCGATCAGCTCCACGGCGACGGGATCGTCGTCGACGACCAGTACGGTCAGCGCCTTCCCCGGAACGCGCGGAAAGAGGCCGAGGTCCACCAGCGCCTCGTAGAGCTCCTGCCGGGAGATCGGCTTCTGCACGACAGCCGAGGCCCCGAGGGCGAAACCCCGCGCACGGTCTGCGACGATCGAGACGATCACGACGGGAATACCCGAAAGGGTGGGAACCTGTTTGATGCGGTCGAGAAACTCCCAGCCGTCCATGTTGGGCAGCATGATGTCGAGCGTGATGAGCGCGAGGGGCTGCTGCACCGCGAGCACCAGGGCCGCCTCGGCCGATGCAGCATGCACCACCTCGAAGCCCTCCGCTTCCAGCTGCACGCGGATCAGCTCCGCGGACTTGTAGTCGTCCTCGACCACGAGAGCTGTGCGCGTGCCGCCGCCTGCTTCCGCCACGATGGCGGGCATAGATGCCGTCGGTGTCAGCGTGCCGAAGTCCGGCTCGCGGAGGGGCAGCCAGACCGTGAAGCACGATCCCCTGCCCACGGCACTCTCCACTGCCACGGCACCGCCGTGCAGCTCTGCGAGCAGCTTCACCATTGCCAGCCCGAGGCCGGTGCCCTCGAACCGCCGCGAGAGCCCGCTGTCGATCTGGCTGAACGGCGTGAACAGCCGCTCCAGACCCTCGGGCGTGATGCCGATGCCGCTGTCCGTAACGCTGATCTCGAGGAACTCCATGAACTCGTTCCCTTCGGCCAGCGGAAAGGTTCGTCCGGTCCAACCGAGGGTCCGGTCGCCGACGCGCGAGCGCGGCACCGTTCCGGCACGCAGGCTCACCCGGCCGCCCTGGCCGGTGAACTTCACCGCGTTGGAGAGCAGGTTGTAGACGATCTGCTTGACCTTGCGGGCGTCCGCCTGAAGCACCCCCAGCGCCTCCTCGATGTCCATCACGAGGTGGATGTTCCGCACCGCCGCCTTCTCCCGGATGATCGACAGGCTGTTGGCGAAGAGGGAGGAGACGGCGACCGGCTCGAGGTCGAGCTGCATCTTGCCGGCTTCCACCTTTGAAAGGTCGAGGATGTCGTTGATCAGCGACAGCAGGTGTTTGCCACTGCCGAAGATGTCGGCGATGAAGCCCCGCTGCTGATCAGTCAGCTCGCCGACCATGCCGTCCTTCAGCACTTCGGAGAAGCCGATGATGGCGTTGAGCGGCGTGCGCAACTCGTGCGACATGTTGGCGAGAAACTCCGACTTCATGCGGCTGGCGGCTTCGAGCTCCACGTTCTTCTGCTGCAGCGTGTGCTCGAACTGCTTCAGCTCCGTCATGTCACGGGCCGAGGCGAACACGCCCTGCAGCCGCCGGTCGCGGTCGTGGAACGTGGTGGCGTTGTACGAGACGACGGTGAGCGTGCCGTCCCTGGCCCGCGCGGTGAGCTCGTAGTTGGTGACCTTGCCCTCGTTCAGCACCCGCCGAATGGCCGCCTCGGCACGCTCCGAGTCGGTGAAGTAGTTCCTGAACGGTGCGCCGATCAGCTCGTCGCGCGTGCAGCCGGTGAGTGCCTCGGTCTGCTTGTTCACGTCCGTGATGATGCCGCGCGGATCGGTCGTCATCAGCGCATCGATGTTGGACTCGATGAGCGAGCGCGTGTAGAAATGCTGATCGCGCAGCCGCTGGTCGAGCTTCATGCGCTCCTCCTCCACCTGCTTGCGCGCCGTGTTGTCGGTGCCGATCAAGAGGTAACCGATGATCGCGTCCTGCTCGTCGCGCAGGGCAGTCACCGATACGACGGCGGGGAACCGCGTGCCGTCCTTCCGGAAGTAGGTCAGCTCGTAGATGTCCTCGATGCCGCGCGAGGCCTTGAAGACGAGCGCCTCGAAGCCCGGCGTGATCGGCGTGCCAAGCTCCAGGCTGAGGGCCGTGGCGCGCGCGATGACCTCCTCGGGGTCGGAGATGTCGGCCGGCGTGATCTTGTTCATCACTTCCGCGGCCGCATAGCCGAGCATGCGCTCGGCGCCCACGTTGAAGATCTGGATGACGCCCTTGGCGTCGGTGGCGATGCTCGAGAAGTTGGCGCTGTTGAAGATCGCGCTCTGCAAGGCGCCAGCTTTGATCAACGCCTCTTCTGCCAGCTTTCGCGCCGTGTTGTCGGTACCGATCAACAAATAGCCGATGATGGTGCCCTGCGCGTCGCGCAGCGCGGTCACAGAAACCACCGCCGGAAACCGACTTCTATCCTTGCGGATGTAAGTCAGCTCGTAGATGTCCTCGATTCCGCGTGTGGCCTTGAAGACCAGCGCGTCAAACCCGGGCGCAATCGAAGTTCCGAGCTCGACGCTCAGCGCTTTGGCTCGAACGATGACTTCCTGCGGGTCGGAAATGTCGGCTGGCGTAATCTTGTTCACGACTTCGGCGGCCGTGTAGCCGAGCATCCGCTCGGCGCCGACGTTGAAGATCTGGATTACACCCTTTGCGTCGGTGGCTATGCTCGAGAAGTTGGCGCTGTTGAAAATCGCGCTTTGCAGCGCGCCCGTCGTCAGCAGAGCCTCCGTGTGCCCCGCGGCTATGATCGCGCCGTTCGCGTTCGGAGTGCGACGATCGGATGGCCTGTTTGCGGTGCTCATTGAGCTTTCCTCAACTTCTCGACACCGTCGCGGACGACGACGTGTCAGCCAGATCGTCCACGTTGTGCGGCCAGACGCCGAGCGGCTGGAGGGCGTGTTGCGCAATGAAGCCGCAGTGCTCGCACACGATCATGACGGCGGGAATTGTTGTTTTCTCAGCCGTGTTCCGCTCCATGGTCGCCTGCACTTCGATCCTCGAGAATTCGCTGACAGTCCATTGGCTGTCGCGGCAACGCGGGCAACTTCCCGCGCCGCGAGACTTCAAGGCGGCGACGATTCTATGCTTGTCGTCCGCAGAAATACCCTTGTAATGATTCATAGCGATCCTCGACTAGGTTGGTGACTGCGCTGGAATGCCTTCGGTGGCGGCATCCGCCAGAGCGAGAAGGTCCGGGAGCGAAAGCCTTTCGAGATTCCCCGACAGATCGTGCTCATCCAGGAAGACGGGAGGTTGATAGGCTTCCATGCACCAGGCCACCGCTTGTCTCGCAATCGCCCGGAAGGCGTGCTGAGTAAAGGGCTTTGGTTCTCGCGCCTCCGCCTCGGCGAGCTGCGCCATCTCGCGCACCTGGATGACGATCTCCGCAAGCGGCGTTCCCCGCAGCTGCTCAGCCGCCACTTTCTCTTTTATGGAAAGCCGGAGCGCGTTGACGAATGCAAAAAGCCGTTCGTCGTCCTGCGCGATGAAATCGCCGGGAACGCCGGCGATTTCGATGGGAGAGTCTTTCAATTTGCGGCCTGGCGGCGAGGAGGGCGTCGCCAGTAGCGCCAGGATACTGCCCCGTCATCGAGGCAGATCGGAAATGCGGGCTGGTGGGAACGTCCCGCAAATGATCGCTTCTTGAACCTGCTCTAAATGTAGCGGGTTTGGCGCCAACTAATCCTTCGGATTCATTGACCTCGCTTAGAGCCAATTGGCCGCATCCTTGCTCTCTGATTCCCCTCTGTCAGGCGCCCCTAAGGCGAGCGACAGCACAGCCACAACGGCTCCAACCCTTTCTGCCTCGGCGCTCCAGCGACGCCGTCCGCGGCCACTTGAGGCAAATGTCAATTCCAGAGAAATGGGTTCGAGTCGCGAGCGCGAATGTCTTTCACTCGCCCGACATCAGCGCTGAGAATCCCGATAGCAGAGAGGTTTGTGTTCGACAGGATCTCACACTCAGGCTGAAGCACACATGCGCACACCTCTCCAACGCTGATTTCGAAGGTCTCGTTTCCCAGCTGACTCACGAACAGTTGCGGGGCGAACGTGTTCCCGGGCGCAGGGTTCGCCAATCCTGAAGGTCGTCGTCCACCAGCACGCGGCGCAGAGTCTCCCGCCGACTCGCACGCCTTAGGGAAACTACCCACGCGGATGTTGATAGTTGTATTGCGTACAGTCGGGCTATACTTTTGCCTGGTGGCCATCAAAGGCATTGAGACCATGTCCCCAGACCCGAAGCGAGAAATCGCGCGGCGTCTGATCGACAGTCGTCGTCAAGACCCAACCGGGGCCGAGACTGCTGCGCGTGCCGCTGCCTCCGCATGCGACCATCTCTATCATGAGCTCTCACGATGGGTTGGAGTTGATGGCTGTCACGCTCTCTTCATGCGGGCGCTGGCGCAGGCGCGAATAGAACCACCAGAACACCCCGCGCTGGCGCAGATTCAGCTGCACCCTCGCTCGGAACCCTACATTGAAGGCCTCGCCGCTACAATCATGGCGTTTGGCGACGCCGCGACCGCCGAGGCCTTCGAGTCGGTGCTCGTTCGACTGGTGGAGCTTCTCGGACGACTCATCGGAGACGACATGGCAACGAAGCTCATCGGCCGCGAACTGGCCGCATCCGAAGGTGACGATAAAGCGCGTGACAGGTCGCGGGAGAAAGCATGAACAAAAAGGAGCCAACGAAGATTCGCAGTCTTCCCAGCGGTATCCCGGGCTTCGATGCGGTACTTGGTGGCGGGCTCCCGGAATTCTCCTTCAATATCATCGCGGGCGGGCCCGGTGCGGGAAAGACGATTCTGGCGCACCAGATAATGTTCGCGAACGCAACCGTTGACCGGCCAGCGCTGTATTTCACGGTTCTCGGTGAGCCGACGCTCAAGATGCTGCGATATCAACGGCAGTTCAGCTACTTCGATCCCGATCTGGCCGGGTCCGCCATCCAGTTCGTAAACCTGAGCGCGGAGGTCCTGGACCAAGACCTGGGCGGGGTCCTCAAGAGAATAGTTGCCGAGACCGAGCGCGTCAAACCCGGAATCGTCGTGGTCGATTCGTTTCGAACGATCGGCGGACTCTCTGGTAGCTCGCCTCGCGATGCTTCGTTCACCATGGACGGATTCATTCAGCACCTCGCGCTTCACCTGACCACATGGGAAGCGACTTCCTTCCTTCTCGGTGAGTACGCGGAGGAGGAGCAGCGAAATCCCGTCTTCACCGTAGCGGATGGAATAATCTGGCTTTCGCAGGCGACTGACAGGAATTCTGTCGTTCGAAAGCTGCAGGTGATCAAGACGCGCGGGCGTGCCCCAATGCCCGGGCTGCACACATTCAGGATTACGGATGATGGACTCCAGGTTTTCCCCCGCATCCCGGAGCACAAACGCATCCGGCATCAGCAAGAGCGCAAGCGGCTCTCGACCGGTGTCCTCGGCTTGGACGACATGATCGGAGGTGGTGTCGTTGCAGGCGACGCGGTGCTGCTCACTGGCCCAGCGGGAAGTGGCAAGTCCACGGTCGCTACGCAGTTCATTACCGAAGGTCTTCGGAACGGGGAAACCGGCGTCATCGCGGTGTTCGAGGAGTATCCGGAAGACTACCTCGCGCGCGCCGATGCACGGGATTCGAGAATTGGATCATTGATCAAAGGTGGGAAGCTGGAGCTTATCTATCTCCGCCCGTTGGATCTCTCCGTAGACGAAGCGCTCGCGGCAATCCTGGAGGCGGTAAAGAGATTGGGTGCTACGCGCATGGTCATCGACTCGTTGTCCGGGTTCGAGGTCGCGCTGGCGCCGACGTTTCGCGAGGACTTTCGAGAATCGTTGTACCGTCTGGTTGGTACGTTGACTGGAACGGGCGTGACGGTATTCATGACCGCGGAAGTCCCCGAAGGGTTCGATGACGCCCGGTTTACATCGGAGAAGGTTTCGTTCATCACCGACGAGATCATCGTGCAGCGGTACGTTGAGATCGAGGGGGAATTGCTGCGGGTGATGGCCATAGTCAAGGTACGCGGCAGCGACCACAGCCACGAGTTCAGGTTGTACGACATCACGGCAAACGGCGTAGTCGTCGGCGACGCACTCAAGGGTTACGATGGAATCATCACGGGTGTGCCCACATTGCGCGCGAAGCCGATCAGGGCAAAACGAAGCAAGTAGGCGGAATGACCTCGCGAACACGATCTGGCAAGAAAGCAACCGAGGTCTCGATCCAGGCGGCGTTGCATGAGTACATGCAACACGCCCCAATGCCGTTCGCAATTACAGTCGGCCCCGAGCACAAGCTCGCTTACGTCAATGCCGCGTTCTGCCGGCTCGTCGGCGTTGAAAATGGTGACGCGCTCGGTGTGCCGATAGGAAGCTCGTTGACGGCGAGTGAAGGACGAGCGCTCAACCCGATCCTCGATCGAGCATTCCGCGATGGCGACGAGCTTGTGGAAGAGCGCCTCGAGGCCTCGGGTGAGAGGGCGGCTGGCTGGCGATTCAATGTCTGGCCCGTGATCGCGGACAGCGGGCAACCGGAGGCACTCGGAATCGAGATTCGCGACTCAACCCCGCCAGACTCTGCGCTCGACCTTCAGCGCGAAGTTGCGGAACAGATGCTCCTCGGTGCGTTGCGCGAGCGCGGTTTCGCGGACGACGCCGAGGCCGCACGCCGCCGAGCGGCGTTCCTGGCCGAGGCGGGTCGCCTCCTCGCCGAAACAGTGGATCAAGACAGCACGCTTGTCGCGCTCACCAAACTGGCGCTTCCTACTCTCGGAGCCTGGTGCATTGTAGACGTTCTCGAGGAAGACGCCTCGATCCGGCGGCTTGGCATCTATCATCCAGAGCCGGAAAAACAGAAGCTCGCGCATGCGTTGCAAGCCAGGTGGAAGCCCGACTTCGACGATCCATTCGGCGCGCCGGCGATGCTCCGCGACTTACGAACGATCGCGATATCCGAAGACATCGAAGCTACGCTTGCAGCGACGGCGCGGACCCCGGCTGACCTGCACATCCTCCGTCAACTCGGTATTGGGACGCTGTTGACGGTACCGCTCGTTGCGCGGAAGCGCCTGCTCGGCGCAATCACGTTCGTCAGTGCGCAACGCGGGCTGAAGTATAGTCCGGAGGACATGCAGCTCGCGGAAGATGTCGGGAGCCGAGCAGCGCTTGCACTGGATAACGCTCAGGTATACGACCTCGCGCTGGTTCTTCAGCGCAGCGCCGAGACCGCGAACAGGGCGAAGACAGCCTTTCTCGGAGCGATGAGCCACGAGCTGCGCACCCCACTCAACGCGATCGGCGGCTACATCGACATCCTCGACATGGGACTGCGGGGGCCGGTGACCGCGAATCAGCATGCCGACTTCGCCCGCGTAAAAACCAACCAGCAGCATCTGGCCATCCTCATCACGGAGATTCTCAACTTCGTGAAGGTCGGAAGCGGACGTGCGTCTTACACTGTGAAAGACGTCAGAGCCTGCGATGCGATGCAGCGCACGATCGAGCTGATCGAGCCACTTTTTGCCCAGAAGGGAATCGTCTTCGAAGGAATCACTGGAGACTCGACCATCGTTGCAAGCGCGGACAACGAGCGAGTGACCCAGATTCTGATAAATCTTTTCTCCAACGCCATCAAGTTTACGCCGGCTGGCGGACACATCAGCACCCACTGCGCGGTAGCGGGTGACACTGTCACATTGCGAGTGAGCGACACGGGTATCGGGATCGCCGCCGACAAGCACGAAGCCATCTTCGAGCCGTTCATTCAGCTGAAGGAGGGCCTATCCGACCGGGAGAGCGGGGTTGGATTGGGGTTGGCAATAAGCCGCGACCTCGCGCGCGCGATGAAGGGCGATCTCACCGTCGAGAGCAGCGAAGGGAAAGGCTCGCGCTTCACACTTTCTCTCCCGCGAGCTAGCGAGGCCTGACGGTACTCACCGGAGCGCCTTCGGCTACCTCAGCGTCATCCAGCTCTTCAACGTTGGCGCCGAGCGCGCATTCCCCTCAGCGCCGAGCGCTTCCCCTCCCTAAGTGAGTTAGCGGGCGCGTCTACGTCATTTGACGCATAGAGGCTGCCGGCCGAATACGCGAATCTATGCCTGTGATTGTCGCCAGGCTTTGACGCGTCCAGCGCGAGCCTTACCCAAACACCCACTCCGATGAACAAATTCCTCTACAGCTCGCTCAGCGCGCTTACCGTGAATTTCTGTATCCTGTTTTCGGCCGGGCCTGCGCAGGCTCAGGTTACGAACGATCTGCGGTTGAGGATGACAGTCCCGGACAGCGCACACATCCAGATCGTGACGCTCAGGGACGGCTCCACGATATTCGGCCGAATTGTCGTCGTGAACGCCGATACGGCGACCTTTCAGACCGAAGCCGGAAGCATGCAGATCGCTGCTGGCTCCATACGAGAGATCAAAGAGATCGAAACGTCGGACGTGCACGGAGGATCGTACTGGTTTCCCAACCCGAACTCCACGCGGCTGTTCTTTGCGCCAACCGGGCAGATGCTCAAGAAGGGCGAAGGATATGTCTCCGACTACGAGCTCTTCTTTCCGGGGATAGCGTACGGCCTCACCGACAACATCTCGATTGGCGGAGGCTTTTCACTCCTGCCCGCTGCAGCTGAGGACCAGGCTTACTACTTCACCCCGAAAATCGGCTTCAGCGTATCGGAAAAAGTTCATCTCGCTGCCGGCGTTTTGTTCGCTGGTACCCGCGTTGGAACGGGCGGGGTCTACTATGCGGTCGGGACGCTTGGCGACGGGGACGGAAGCATTACGCTCGGTGGCGGATACGGCTTCGCCGGCGGGAAGGTCGAACGCAAGCCCGTCGGAATGCTGGGAGCGGAAAAGAGACTCTCCCGGCGGATCGCAATCGTGACCGAGAATTACCTGCTACCGGTCTCGAACGACAACCTTCTCTACTCTTTCGGGTTGCGCTTCATGGGAGAGAAGATCACAACCGACCTCGCGCTATTCAATGTCGCGAACAGCAACGTGATCGGCTTGCCCTGGGTCGACTTCGTGTTCCGCTTCTAGGCGATCGGAAGTACGGAGCCCGGAGCACCGACTTCGGCGGGCACGGGAGGACGAGCCGGTTTCTGCCAGACGGGCCTCTGATAGGCGGGGCGGGCCTCGGTCGCAAGGAGCGCGGCATAGTACGCGATTATTCGCTTCTGAACCGATTCTTTCGTGTCGTTCGGGGATGCCTCGAACGGCGCGTAGCGCGTGCTTTCGCTGGTGTCGAGACGGAACCACCACCACGGCTGCATTCCGGCCTGACGGGGGGTTTCTACAGAGCAGAAGAATTTGCGCTCGCCATCTACGAACTCGAAATCTTTCGTCACTTTGTCCTTTGATCGCATGATGTAATTTAGCTCATGGACCAGCAACTAATCGGTCGACATTCCAGAAAATTACTGCTCAGCAGGCCTGGAGGGTCGATAATTAGCTGCGGACTTTGAGCCCCGCCAGCACGCCGCGCATGTGCGCCATCGACTGCTTCATTCCCGGAAGTGGATCGTCGGCATCGATCTCGTACTCGAGATTGACGTAGCCCGGATACCGCATTTTCTCGAGCTGCCTGAAGAGCGCGGCGATCGGCATCCGTCCTTCACCGACGATGCACTGGCTCTCCTTCACCTTGAGGTCGCGCAAATCCTTGGCGTGCATGTCCAGCAGGCGCGAGCCTGCGTCGGCGGCCGCGCGCACGGGGTCGGTGCCCGTGCGCACCGTGTGGCCAATGTCCATGCACAGCCCCATCCGCGCGTCCATCCCCTTTACCGCTTTCAGCACGTCATACGGCGACGGGAAGTTCGTATCCTCGGGGCCGTGATTGTGTAGGGCGACCTTGATGTCGTACCGCTTTGCAAACTTCTCCACGCGCGGAAGAAAGGCTGGATTGCAGGTGCTGACCATCACCGGCATGCCCGCTGCTTTGGCGTAGTCGAAGTATATCTGCACGTCGTCATCGGTATCCTTCTCGAAGGTGATCGTGCCGCCGCCGACGATCTGCAGTCCGGCCGCGTCGATCTCACGGCGCGCCGCGGCGATCTCGGCCGGCGACGATTCGTAGGGGAGATGAACCGATTTCAGGTTGATGTACGGCGTGCCTAGCGCTTTGGTCATCTCGATGGCTTTCGCGCGCGGGAAATTCCGCAGCGAGTAGCTGGCGACGCCGAGCTTCACGCCGACTTCCTTCGCTTTCGAGTACGACCCGGCGGTGCGGGCTGGAGTGAGCGGCGCCTCAAGGCCGTAGGACTCTTTGGTGAATGCGGCACTCGCCGCGCCAAGGGCGGCGAACTTGAGAAAGCTGCGGCGTGGAACATTTTGATCGGGCATCGCAATCCTCTGGTTCAATTCAACTTATAAGCCCGCTTGGCACAATCGTAAGCCAGGGCCCTCGCCATCTCGCTAGCGTCGCGCATGTCGATTACGTGACGTGCGATTAGACCTCCGAGATAATTCGCATCGACGCGCCGCGCGAGATCGTGTCGAGCGGGTATCGAGCAGAACGCGCGCGTGTCGTCGGTGAAGCCGGCCATGTTCTCCATCCCCGCCGTCTCGAGGGTTTGCTTGCGAAAGCGCGTCATTCCCTCGATTGAATCGTGAAACCACCACGGCGCGCCGAGGAGCATGGCGGGGTAGTTCCCCGCGAGCGGCGCCAATTCCCTGCTGTACGTCGACTCGTCGAGCGTGAACACGATGAGCCGAAAGCGCGCGTCGTTTCCATGCGCGTTCAGCAGCGGACGCAAGTTGCGCGTGAACTCCGTCGCCACAGGGATGTCCCCACCGCGATCCGGTCCAAAGCGCCGATACACCATTTCGTTGTGGTTGCGTAGCGAGCCCGCGTGCAGCTGCATCACGAGCCCATCGTCCACCGACATCCGCGCCATCTCCATGAGAAGATGGGCCTCGAAACGCGCCTGGTCGTCCCTCGTGGCGACACCTTCCTGGGCTTTGGTGAAGAGGTACCCTGCTTCGGTGTCGGCGACACGCTCGGTACGGGGCACCACGACAGCGTGGTCCGTTGCGGTCGCCCCCAAACCCTTGAACTCAGCGCGTCGTCGCGTGAGCGCCGTCACTAGCCCGGCGTAATCACGGATCGAGCCTCCTACTACTCGCTCCAATCGCGCCAGCTCCGCGGGCCAATCTGGCGCCGCGATCCGGAATAGTGCATCCGGCCTAAACGTCGGAATGACGCGAGTGCCCAGCTTCAACCCGCGGAGCGTCTTGTGGTGCTCAAGCGTGTCACTCGCCGCGTCGGTCGTTGCCAGCACCTCAATGTTGAACCGCTTGAGAAGCGCGCGCGGCCGAAACTCCGGTGACTGCAACCGCTCGACGATTGTGTCGTATATCCGCGGTGCTGAAGCCGAGTCGAGATCGCTCGTTACGCCGAACACTTCTCGCAGCTCGTACTCGAGCCACGCCCGCGTTGGGGTCGCCCGAAAAAGGTGCCAGTGGTCGGCCAAGGTCTGCCAGATTTTACGCGGGTTGCTCTCCGCCGCCGGAGGCTTGCCGTCGATCGAAGCGACGCCGAGCGACTCGAGCGGAACGCCGCGCGAATACAGCATCCGGAGGATGTAGTGATCGGGCGTGACGATGAGCGAAGCCGGCTCCGTGAAAGCCTCATTCTTCGCGAGAATTGCCGGATCTACGTGTCCATGCGGTGAGATAATCGGCAGCGCGCGCGTTTCGTCATACAGCGCGCGGGCATTGCGCCGAACTGTCGGATCGGGATCGAAGTAACGGTCTTCGTGGAATCCCGTCACACCACGGGCTTCCACCGCGGATCGTACTCGCGCGACCAGCGCTGGGCAGCCTCGGCGTCGCCGATGATGTGTCCGTTGGTCGGGTCGGTACTGAGCTTCCGGCCGACCTGCTGCGAGATGGTGCCGAGGTGGCACAGCATTCCCGTCCTGGCACCATCCTCGATCGGAGCGGTAAGCTTGGTGCCGGTGCGAACCGCGCTGGTGAAGTTGTCAACGTGGAGCTGCGTCAGCCAGTCGTCGCCGAGCGTGTTCACGCTGTCGCCCTTCGGTGCTGCCTTCACCTCTTTGACAATCTTGTTCTTCAGATCGTAGACGACATAGCCGTCGCGGTCGACCACCACGCTGCCATTTGTGCCGAGCACAGCGGTACCGCGGGACCGCCCGTAGACCTCGAGTCCATTGCAGCTCTGTCCCTGCCAGATGATGCTCTTGCCACCCTCGAATACGAACGTCGCTTCCTGGGTGTCGGGGAACTGCCAATCATCGGCGTAGTGAAAACGTCCACCTGTCGAGACGACACTCGTCGGGTAGTCGACGCCGAGGAACCAGCGCCCCACGTCGATTTCGTGCGTTCCATTGTTGCAGATCTCGCCGGTTCCCCAGTTGGTGAACCAGTGCCAGTTGTAGTGGATGATGTTGTCGCGATAGGGAGTGCGTGGAGCCGGGCCCTGCCACAGCTCGTAGTCGAGATTCGCTGGCACTGGGACAACTTTGCCCTTCCCGATTCCGGTGCGTGTGTTCGCGTACCACGCGCGGGCAAGATAGGGCGTGCCGATGAGACCCCCACGGACCAGCTGCAAGGCTTCGATGAAGTGCGGACCGGAGCGAGCCTGCGTGCCGAGCTGTACGTGCAGATTGCCATGCTTCCGCGCGGCCGCAACCACAAGCTCGTCTTCGCGCGCATCGTGCCCACTCGGCTTTTCGAGGTAGACATGCTTGCCCGCATCGAGCGCGAGTATCGTAGCCGGGGTGTGCCAGTGGTCAGGCGTCGCGATGGAGATCGCATCGACGGTTTTGTCCTCGAGGAGTCGGCGGAAGTCTGTCACCGTCTTCGGGGGAGTCGCTTGCAGTGGCGACGTTCCCGCGAGGGCCTTGGCGAGAACGCTGGAATCCACGTCGCATAGGTACGCGACGGTCGTGTTGGCGCCGCGCGCGAAATCCTGTGCGTG
>JBBQWD010000018.1:0-13155 GCA_038210945.1 Gemmatimonadales bacterium | reverse complement strand
GCCATGATAGAGATGCGCGGACACCCCGATCGACCCGTAGTGAACGTCGTCAACGTTCTTGCCTGGTTGCCAGGTCGCGACACAACGCGGGTGCTGGTGATGGGCGGTCACTACGACTCGTGCATATGTGCGCGCACCGATCTTGGTCCTCTGGCGCGCTTCGAGGCCACACAGGATGCTCCCGGCGCCGATGACGATGGATCGGGAACATCCGCGATCGTCGAGCTCGCGCGCGTGTTCTCGCAGCGTTTCCCACGCGGCCTCGAGACATCGGTGATCTTCGTCGCTTACGCAGCGGAAGAACAAGGCCTGTATGGCTCGACGCACCTCGCGCAGCGATTGCACTCCGCAGGCTACAAGATAGTGTCCGCCTTCACCGACGACATCGCCGGCAACGTGGTGGCCGAGGACGGAACGATCGATTCAACCAGTGCCCGAATTTTCGGTGCCGAGCCGGACAACGGTCCGAGCCGCGAGCTTGCGCGCTACGCCTGGGCGGCCGGCGTGATTTATAACCCCTCCTTTCAGATCGTGCCGGTCTTCAGACTCGATCGGATCTCGCGCGGGGGCGATCACAGTCCCTTCGTCGGCCTCGGCGACCCTGGCCTGCGCTTCACCGAGCGGCTCGAGAACTACAAACGGCAGCATCTCCCGACCGACATTTTTGCGCACGTCAACTTCGGCTATGTTGCGAACATCGCGAAGCTGAACGCCGCCGTGATAGGAAGTCTCGCCGGCGCGCCCGCCGCACCTGCCGGCCTTGCGCGCCGTGATCAGGCGTCGGGGGGATCGAAGTGGGCGATCGGCTGGCGTCCGGTTGCGGGGGCTTCGGGTTACGAGGTTCTGTTCCGCCGCACCACTGCTCCGACATATGAAAAGGTGTATGCCGCTGGATCGGACACCACCTTTCTCCTGCCCGATCAGCTCGATGACGGATGGGCCGCCGTGCGAGCCGTTGGACCGAACGGGCACCGCTCACTGACGAGCGCCGTCCCGCCGCCGTGTCCTGTTCTCACGACCCGCGCTGATTCGGTCGCGGCGGGCGACATTATCCGCAACTGCATCCGGGCGCCGGCTCGATAATCGGCATAGGAAAACCCCGGTGTTACCCGGGGTTTTCCTTTTCCTCAGACCCTGACGCTCTTACCTGTTAGTCGTGGTGGTAAGTATGGGCCGGTTGGTCGCGGTAGTAGATGTGACGGTGATGTCGCCTCTGGCGGTAACGGTGTACACCCTTCCGCCCTACCTGTGAACAGTATTGTCGAGACAAGTGCGGTTTGCAGCCGCACATCCAGTTGTCGTTGGTGCAACGGTGATGTCGCCTCTCGCAGTGATACTGTAGACCGTGCCCGCGGAAAAGCCGACCGAGGTTCTGGTGAGTGCGTTAGTCGTTGATCCCGCGTACCGTGTGCTGAGGTCGTAGATCCCGTTCGGCAGCGACGTGAAAGCGCCCGCGGCCTTATACGCGATTTCTCCGCCGACGGGATACTCAACACCGGTCGTCTGATTCTTCGCATACAACGTCATCGGATTCGCGTTGTAGATCGCGTTGACGAATCGTACATGAGCCGCAGACCAGTCGATTTCCGCCGGAAACGCATCTTCCACGATGAACGCATCCGTGGTTTTCGCCGTAGCATTGTAGAGTCCGCTTAAATAGTACGAGTATTTCTTCCCATCTTGGAGCGTGGCCGGGAAGTTAGAGATTGGCACGCCCTTGTCGGTCGCGGACGCAATCCGCGCCGAGACGGCATAGGGGCCAGGGGCGATTCCGGAGTAGAATCCGCCGGCCGCAACCCCGCCGTAGCCGACTCCATTCGTCGACTCGTTTCCGGTAGTGGTGCACGCATCACTGAGCGGCGGAATGCTGCAGGTGCCCGACGATATCGCCGTCATCTTCGTGTCATTGGCGTAGAAATTCACCGCCGGCGCATTGATACCGAAGTTGAAGAACCTAATGCTGGCCGCGGGCGCCGGGCCCGTGATATCCTGAACCGCGTTTTTCTCATAGTGACATGCCACCAGCGCGCTGGCACACAGGGCTACAATGATTGAATTATGTATGTTCATGATCGTTACGGTTGAATGATCCAGGTTGGCTTCGTCTGGTAGTCGTCGGCGAGTCCGCCGATCACGTCCAGCCCCGCTCTGTTCCACACGTATTCCGAGTTGTACCTCGGCCTGATCCGATAAACGAGCTTGCCCTGGTTATCAGCAAAGAGCGTCGACGGTGGGGCGAACCCCGGGAAGACCTGTACCGTGCTCGCCGGATCGATGTCCGTGTAGTGAAAACGCCGCATGTCCATCCACAGCTCATTATGTCCCCACGCCCACTGAGCGATGTATTTTTGCGACAGAATAAGTGTCAGTGTCAGATTTGCCGCGGGAGGAACGATCACTGGATTGTTGAGAAAGGCCTGCTTCTCGGCGGCGCTTATCTGGGGAGGTGACTGTCCCCCATTCGAGTTCTGGAAGTTGACGAAATCAATGTGCGCCGAGATCCCATTCCGGTAAGCCGCCAGGGCCGTCGCTTTGTCGCCCGCTCTGTACGCGGCTTCAGCTTTGATGAACTGCAGCTGTGCATACGTCATCGCAGGATGCTTTGCCTTGTCGTCGAATAGATAGAGTCCCGGCGCCCCCCCGACCGGTGTCGCGGGGTAGCCGTATGGGTTATTGGGACGCTGCGCTGGCGAGAGCGCACCGAAACCCAGGACATTGGGAGTGAGACCCCGGTACACACCATCCGGTGAAGGAGCGAGCATACGCGTCAACCGTGGGTCGCGGACTCCGAACACCGTACTGTCCATCAGGTGGACTACGAATTCGCTTTGCCGGTAGTTAACGAAATTTCCCCGCGTCGTCCCCATGAAATTCCGTGCATCGTTTAACGCGCTCGCGTATTCGTAAAGCAGGAGCGCATCGTCCGAGTTGCTTCCCAGCGATAGATCGACCTCGGCGATAACCGCGGTGGGGTTGTACGACGCCTTGTTCGTGTAGTGACTGAGATTGATGGCTTTCAGACCGTGCGCAAACTTCAACCACTTCGTGCGGTCGCCGTTGTAGATCTTGTCCCCCTTGGCAAGGTACGCCGCATCGACCGCTCCGTCCGTTCGCGGCAGGTAAACGATGGCGCTGTCCAGGAGTCGCCGGACCTCCCCGTAGGCGTACTCCTGACTGTCGTAATCGAAGCTGAACCGGGTCTGGTCGATCGCTTCCTTGACGATGATCTCGCCGTGGAGATCGGTGAGCGCCTGCCAGCCCCATGCTTTGAGAATGTATCCGACACCCAGAATATCCCAGCGCTCCTGGGCCTGGGCGATCTGCATCATGTCGATCAGGTTCTGACCGAACGTGAAGTAGACGTCCCGCCACTGCTGTCCGCTGTTGTCACTTCCCTTTTCGTAGCCCATGCGGCCGAACGTCGTTGCCGGGGCGCCACTGCTCGTGGACACCCACTCCTGGGTATAAAGCCCGATGTAACGGCCATCCCACTGGGACCCGGAAACCATCCAGTGCAGCATCGGTGGCAGATACAGATTGGCTGCCACTGTTTCCGGCGCGTTTGGGTTCGTGTTTACAGCCAGGAAGTCCTGGCAGCCCCCAGACAGGGTGAGGAAACCCGCAAGCAGCAGGACGCGTTGTTTTTTCATCGCTGTGTTACTCATTGTTGTGAATTTCATCTTTAGAATCCCATCTTGAGACCGACATTGAAACCACGCGGCATTGGGAAATTGCCGTAGTCGATTCCCGCGGCTCCCGATCCTCCCGTCGCCGCGGTGTTGCCGTTCACGATTGGATCCATTCCCGAATAATTGGTGAGTAGGAAAAGATCCGTACCCGTGACGAAAATGCTGGCCCGCTTGAAGCGCCCTTCGGGAAACTTGTAACTCAGCGTCACGTCCCGCAGCCGCACCCAGTTTATGTCCTTCTCGATGAAGAGCTCTTCGCTGATCGACAGGTAATAGTTGGGGTTGGAAGCCGGAATGACGACGATGTTGTTACGCGTTGGATTCGCGCTGTTCTCCTTGCCATCCTGCAGAACGCCCTCGATTACGCGCGGTTTCTCGCGATCCAGGGTTCGCGTGCTGAGACCTCTGGCCGTAAGGAAGTGCTCCGTGGCGTTGAAGACATCGCCCCCTTTCCGGATATCGACCAGGGCGGTCAGTGAGAGTCGTTTGAACCGAACGGTGTTCGAGAGACCGACAGTATAATCGGGCTGGCGATCATAGCCGCGGTCGATGAAGCCCGCCGAGATGACGGGCAGGCCGCTAGTGGGGCTGATGAGGATCTGACCGTCCTTGTTCCGAAGGTAGAAACGACCGGTGAGCGATCGCGTTGACTGCCCTGGACCGGTGCCGTTGCGCACGTTGCCGTAAAGCCAGGTGTCAGAATTGTAGGCCTCCGGCAGCTCGTGCGGGATCTCCAATACTTTCCCATGTGACCGGTCGAAGTTGGCCACAAAATCCCACGAGAGGTTGTCTCTGAGGACGGGGGTACCACGAAGGGTGATCTCCGTGCCCGAGTTTCTCGTCACGGCTCCATTGAGGTTGAACAGAACGAACCCCGTCCCGTAGCTCCCCCTGATGTTGTCAACGATTTGATCCTTTGTCTGCTTGCGATAGACTGTCGCATCGATGCCGAGCCTGTTGCCCAGGAAGGTCAGCTCGGTGCCGAGCTCACGCGAACTGGCGAACTCCGGCCGCAGGTTGCGGTTCGGTCCCCAGAAACCATACCCGTACCCGCCGTACGCCGTCGTCTTGTACTCGAGGGACGGCCGGTATGAATAAGGCCTCGCATCCTTGCCGACGTTGGCGTACGCCGCCCTTAGCTTCCCGGTCATGAACTTGCCGATTCCCGGAAATGCGTCGGAGAAGATGAAGCTCGTCGACACGCCGGGATAGAAGAAGGAGTTACGCTCCCGCGGGATTGTTGACGTCCAGTCGTTGCGACCGTCCAGATTGAGGTACAGGTACCGCTTGAAATCCAGCGACAGTCTGCCGAAAACACCTATCAGGCGGCGCTGCCTGATCGTGGTGGCGCTCGATCTTGCGTTGGTGTTGTTGACCGAGACGAAATTCGGTTCCAGGAAGTCCCGGCCAACCGTGGCATCGACTGTCGACTTGTAGTCGTTGATCTGATTGCCAATCAGCCCGCTGAATGAGAGCGATTGCGTGAGCGGCCGGCTGTGGATGTTGAGCAGCGTCTGGACGTTGCTGCTGCGCGTTATGTCGTCCGCGACGTCGATGATGCCTTTTTCAGAGAAGCCCCAGGTGCTTTCGGGGTGGCGCAGGATCTCCGCCTGATCGGTGTAGGTGTCGGTGCCGATATTCGTCTTGATATTGCCCCACGAGAACGGCGCTACGGTAAGGCCCAGATTCGCGATGATGCGGTTGTTCTTGTTGCTGTTGAAGTTCTTGTTGACGTTGAAGTACGGGTTGTCTACCTCCGCGCCCAAGCCTAATGTCGTCAGCCGCCGCCGGTTCCCCGCAGGCGTGAGGTAGTCGTTCGCCTGATCCGTCTGCGGCCAGACCAGCAGGCCGATCAGCGGACCGCCCGCGCCCTTGAACGACTGATTGTTGTCGGCGTAGGTGTAGGCCATCGACAGGTCGACGTTCAGCCAGTTGTTGACCTGCGCCTGCGATGCGCCCGTCAGGTTGATCCTCTTGTACGTGTCGTGCGGAACGACTCCGGCCTGGTCCGTAACAGAGCTGGCCAGCCGGTAGTTCATTTTGTTGTCGGCCGTGGCGCCGCTGAAGGTCAGGTTGTGCTTTTGGGTCTTGGCCGTCTGGAAGAAGCCGTCGATGTTGTCGTATAACTGGGTTCCTGGAGCATATGGGGCACCCCAGTAAAGGAATGTCGTGCTGCCCACGCCGCTGGGCCCGTAGACGCGCTGGACCTGGGGCCTTCTTCCAACGGTCTCGAACCTGAAGCTGTTGCTGTAGTCGAGCCCGCCGCCCGATTTGCCGCGCTTCGTGGTAATGACGATTGCGCCGTTCGCGGCATCGATACCATAGAGGACGGCCGCTTCAGGCCCCTTCAGCACAACGAGGCTCTCGATATCCTCCGGATTGAGGTCGGCGGCCCGGTTGGTGAAGTCAACTCCCCGGTTTTCGAACGAGTACGTGGACCCACCAAACGACGACGCGAATGCCGAGGTGTGGATGGTTTTGTTGTCCATCGGCAGGCCATCGATGATGAAGAGCGGCTGGTTGCTGCTGCTGATGGAGCTGACGCCTCTGATGGTGATCGACGACGAAGCGCCCGGAACGCCCGAGGTGCTCGTCACTTCGACACCAGCGACGCGCCCCTGGAGGGCATTGACGAAGTTCTCGCGCTGAGTCTCGGCGATTGCCTCGCCGCGCACGCTCTGCTGAGCGGTGCCGAGTGACCTTTGCTGGGTAGTCTGCCCCAGTGCGGTCACCACCACTTCATTCAGAGTGGTAGCCACTGCTCCCAGCGCGAAATCGTGGCTGGCGGAGCCGGTGGCCGGAACAGAAATCGAGGAGCGTCCAGGCGAGTACCCGACGCGACGAGTGGTTATTACCTGCGTTCCCGGCGGAACTCCAGTGATGGTGTAGATTCCATTCGCGTCGGTCTGCGCACCCAGGGTGGTTCCTTCCACCCGCACCTGTACTCCCACCAGCGGTGCCCCTGTTGCTGCGTCACTAATTCGCCCCCGAACGATACCGGTACCCTGCGCGAGGGCTAGTGCGGGAAGACAAAAAAGGGCGAGTGCGAAAAGCCTCACGAACCGTTGCACGTGCATGGTGCCTCCAATCGATTGTAGATGTCTTGCTCAGCGAAGCGACTACGGATCGGGCAGGCGCTCGAGAAACGAAAGGGACCCTAGTTTGGCAATAGGAACTGGATTATGCAAGTCGGAATTTTTTCGGCTGTCCTGCGCAAAAAAAAAGGTGTGCCGCTTCCTTAAGCACTGCGGGTCGGGCATCCTTGACGATGAAGCGTTCAGGGAGGCATATGAGATTTAGGCGCACTCAGGTGTACATGATTGCGATAGCGTTGGCGACCGCGTGCGCACCGCTACCGCCTCCCCAACCGGCTGGTGGGATTTCCGATCCGGCGGGGGGGCGACTCCTTGGGAAACCCTCGCCGGGCGCCAACACCGAGTTCGCGCGCGCCGACAGCCGCTGGGTCGAGAGTACACTCGCCTCGCTCAGTCTCAAAGAGAAAGTCGGACAGCTGATCATGCCGTGGGTCGGCGGGGATTACTCTGCCGTTGGATCTCCGGAGTTCGAGCAGGTTCGGAAGTGGATTCAGGACGACGGCGTCGGCGGACTCGTGATGTCGATCGGGCTGCCACTCAGCTACGCAGCCAAGCTCAATGAGCTGCAGACTCGCGCCAAAGTTCCCGTACTCATCGCATCCGACATGGAGAACGGGCCCGGGATGCGACTCGGCAACATTTACGCTCTTCCCTCGCTGCTTCCGCAGGGCGGCGGGACCACGTTCCCGCCGGTGATGGCGCTGGGCGCGACTGGCTCGGAAGATCTCGCGTTTCAGTTGGGTCAGGTGCTCGGATCAGAGGCCCGGGCGATCGGGGTTCACATGGCGTTCGGTCCGGTGCTCGACGTGAATTCGAATCCGCTGAATCCGATCATCAATACGCGCTCATTCGGCGAGAACCCGGAAATGGTTGGTCGCCTGGCGCGTGCCTACATCCGCGGCGCACGGTCGATGGGCCTGATGACGACGGGAAAACATTTTCCTGGACACGGCGACACCGACGTCGATTCGCATCTCGATCTTCCGACTATACGTGCAGATCGCGCGCACCTCGATTCGGTCGATCTCCCGCCGTTTCGCGCCGCCGTTGGCGAAGGCATCGACGCAATCATGACGGCCCACATAGCCGTAGTCGGTGTCGAGGGTGCGAACGCTGGCCCGGCAACGCTGTCCCATGGCTTCATGACCGGAATTCTGCGCGACGAGATGCATTTCGGCGGAGTGTTGTTCACAGACGCAATGACGATGGGCGGCGTTGCCAAGCGGTACGGCGCGACGGAGCCGCTCACCATGGCGATGGAAGCAGGTGCCGACGTCTTGCTGATGCCGCGCGACGTGCCGACCGCCATCGAGACTGTGTTGGGCGCGGTGAAGAGCGGGCGTCTCACCCAGGCGCGCATTGATTCTTCGGTGCGAAGGATCCTGAATGCGAAGGCGCGCGCCGGACTACGCGAAGGAAGGCTGGTGGATCTGAACGCAGTCGACCGGATCGTCGCTATCCCGACGCACACCCGGGTCGCCGACGAGATCGCCGAGCGGTCGATTACGCTCGCTCAGGACAAGCTCGATCTCGTGCCGCTCGTGGTCGACAGCACGAAGCGGATTCTCTCGATCACCTACGCGGATCAATCCGACCTCATCGCGGGGCGAGCGTTTACGCCGCTCATCGAGTCGCGGCTTCCGCTGGCCCAATCCGTTCGTGTCGACGGGCGGACGACGGAAGCGGAGTACGGCACACTGGGCTCGCAGGCAGACTCGGCGGACGTTGTCATGGTCTCAGCATACGTCTCACCGCGCGAGTTCGCCGGCACAATCGGGGGATTTTCCCGGTTTGTCGAGAAACTCGCGTTGTCCGGCAAGCGCATAATCGTCATTTCCTTTGGAAGTCCCTACCTCCTGAGCGCTTTCCCTTCGGTGTCGTCGTACCTGCTGGCCTGGGGTGGAGCTCCGATCAGCCAGCGCGCCGCGGCTCTCGCATTACTCGGGGAGCGGGAGATCAACGGGCGACTTCCAATCTCGTTGCCGCCGACCCTGCCGATTGGCTCGGGCATTCACCGCGCACAGACCCGGATGTCGAATCGATGAAGTCTTTTCTTTTTCGCTCGCTGTTGTGTGTGTATGCGGGCACCGCCTGTGCCCCCGCGCCCGCCGCCAAGCTCGCCCCCGCACCCGCGCAGAAAGTGAAATACATCCCGCCCGAAACAGGTCTCAACAATTCGGGACTCGACACATCGCTGGTATCGAAGCTGGACAAGGTCGTGAAGACGTCGATCGAAGAGGCCGTCGCTCCGGGCGTCGCGATCGCGGTTGGACGCAACGGACACATCGCCTACATGAAGGGCTACGGCTACATCGACTGGAATCAGCCCGGCTCGCCGGTGGTCGACACCAACACGCTCTACGATCTCGCGTCGCTGACCAAGTTCATTCCGAGTATTCGCCCGAGCTCAGGGTCCGCTTCAAGCTCATCTTCCGAAGTCGCTTGAGCATGCCCTCGTCGGGACCTTTGACAGTGATCTCGACGGATGCCGCGTAAGCGGTTCCAGTGATCCGCAATGTTCTGAGACCGGTCGCTTCCGCACCAGTCAGGCGGCCCTTGTACTTGACCACGAACGATCCGAGGAGCGAATCGCCGTCACTCTCCACGGCGACGTCCGGCGGGACGGTGATCTCGATGTTGCCCATGACCGCCACAGCCTCGATAATGGAAACTCCGATTCCAATCACTGCGTCGCGCAAGTCGAGCTCGACGTTTCCTAGCACTGCAAGCGCGCGAAAGTGTCGGGGCAGCTCCCACCGGCCCTCACGCTCGTTGCTGCTGAGAAATGAAACAACGCCCCCTCGGCTCGCCTCGGGCGCGAGCGCGTATCCGGACGGATCGTATTGGGCGTTGCTCTGGGCGGTCAGCGGTTGGTCTGATGGATTGAAGTCGGACATCTCGAGATTCCTCTCAGCTGTTACCGTGTATTACGGCCCGGCGGTGGAATTGGTTTGACCTAGCCGCCGAAGATGCGGCCGACGAGCTTGACGATGTTCTGCATGTTGCGGCTGATGTCGTTGAACATCACCGTGACGAATAGAAGCCCGATGATCAGCAAGCCACCCTTGAGGATGCGCTCGCGCGTAGGCGTACTGAATGCGCTTCCCTTGATGGTTTCCGCGACGTTGAGAACGATCTGTCCTCCGTCGAGGATCGGAATCGGAAGCAGATTGAACACGGCGACGTTGATGCTGATTAGCGCAACGAGCAGGAGCAGGGTCTGGATTCCGCCTTGCGCCGCTTGGACCGAGACCTGCGCGATCGCGATTGGCCCACCGAGATCCTTTAGTCCGACGCCGCGGACGAGCGAGCCGAGGGCCGTGAATATCTTGCCGCCGTTGTCAATTGTAATCCGCCATGCCTCAACAAATGCCTGCGGCACCGAGATCGGTGTAAAGGCGACGCTGGCTATCATCCCGATTCGGCCGCGCGGGCGCTTGACTCCCGTTTCCGGATCAGTGACGGCCTCTGATTCCGGAGTCACAGTCAGGGTGACCGCCTGCCCCTTTCTGACAATTCCGAGGCTGAGCGGCTTGCCAGCGGACGCCCCAATGCTGTCAAGAAGCGTCTGCCAGTTCTCGAGCGGCCGTCCGTTCAGCAACGCGATGCTATCGCCCGCCTGTATTCCGGCTAGCGCGGCCGGCTTCCCTGAAGTCACGAGTGCGGCAACGGGCACCGGCGTCGGAACGCCCGAATGAAGGAGTAGACCGACGTAGATCGCGTAGGCGAGGAGCGCGTTCATCGTCACGCCCGCCAGCATGATGAACAGCCGCGCGGGCAACGGCTTCGACTCGAACCAGCGCGATTCCGGAATCGGCTTGGGACCGAAGGGGATCATTGCGTTTGGATCGAATCCATCCCTCGGCGTTCCTGGTGTCGTCGCTGAATTCTCGCTGCCACCTTCCAGGAAGGCGGTGGCTTCATCCTCACGCGAGGCCATGCGGACGTATCCGCCGAGGGGAAGCGCGGCGAGAACGTACTCTGTTTCGCCAAACCGCTTCTTGAGGAGCGAGGGCCCGAATCCAATCGAGAACCGCGGCGCGTAGACGCCGGTGAGCTTGGCCGCAATGAAGTGACCCAGCTCGTGGACGAACACTACGAGCCCGAACACGATGATCGGCGCGAGCCAGCTCAGCACTTGAACATCTCCTTCACGTGTTGGCGTCCCGCGGAATCAGCAGCGAGAAGCTGCTCACGCGTGCCCGCCGGCATTCCGACCAACTTCTCGAGCGCGGATGAGATTCCTCGCGGAATATCCGCGAACGCAATCTTGCCCGCGAGAAACGCGGCAACGGCGCACTCGTTCGCGGCGTTGAACACCGCGGGCGCCGCGCCACCGGCTTCCCCCGCGGAGATGCCGAGGCGCAACGCCGGAAAGCGCTCGTGGTCTACGGGCTCGAATGTCATTGGAGAAAGTTTAACGGGATCGAACGTTGGTACGCCATCGTCCGGCACTCGTTCCGGGTGCGTAAGGGCATACAACACCGGCAGCTCCATCGTGGGCACGCTCATCTGCGCGACGACGCTGCCGTCAATGAACTCGACGAACGAATGCACCACACTCTGTGGATGCACCACGACTTCGATGCGATCGTACGAAAGCCCGAAAAGGAAATGCGCCTCGATAACCTCGAGCGCCTTGTTGGCGAGCGTGGCACTGTCGATCGTGACCTTTCGCCCCATCTGCCAAGTCGGATGCCGAAGCGCATCCTCCACGGTGGCAGACGCGAGGCGGTCCTTGCTCCAATCGCGAAACGGACCACCGGACGCCGTGAGCACGACGCGCCGCACCTGTGACGCCGGATGACCGGTGATGCACTGGAGGATCGCGCTGTGCTCGCTGTCGACCGGAACGACTTCGCCTGATCCGGACGCGCACGCCGCTTTCACCAGATCGCCCGCTATGACGAGCGTCTCCTTGTTAGCCAGCGCGACGCGCTTTCCCGATTCGAGTGCCGCCAACGTTGCGTCGAGCCCGGCAGCGCCCACAATGGCGTTCAGAACGATGTCGACATCGTCGCGCGTTGCCGCCGCGATGAGCGCATCGGTTCCGCTCGTCCAGGCTGCGTCGGAGTCGGTACTCGACTCGACCATCCCCACAAACGTCGGCGAAAACAGCCGCGCCTGCTCTCTGAGCAGCGCGCCATTGCTGTTGGCTGTCAGCGCGGTCACGCGAAACCTCTCACGCTGTCGATCCAGAACGCGCAGCGCGGTGGTCCCGATTGATCCCGTCGAGCCCAGCACCGCTACCCTTTTGGGCGCGGCCGTCGGCGTCACTGCGGGATGGGCAGGAGCAAGCGGCCCAGGAGCAGGTACGCGATCGGCATCACGAACAGGAGGCTGTCGAACCGGTCGAGTATTCCGCCGTGTCCAGGAAGAATTCGCGAGCTGTCCTTGACGCCAGCCTCCCGCTTGAGCAGCGACTCGGCAAGATCTCCCGTCTGCGCCGCAACACTCACGACGATTGCGAAGAGCACGGCACCCTGGATCGTGAGTCCGAGCTGGGCATACGGCATCAATATGAATCGCACGTAGAGAAGACATATGACGATGGTGAGGCCGAGTCCGCCCACCGCGCCCTCGACTGTCTTACCCGGACTCACCGACGGGATCAGCTTCTTCTTGCCGAACGTGCGACCGAACGTGTAAGCGCCGACGTCGGTGGTCCACGTAAGCAGGACCGGCAGGAACACCAATGCCGTGCCCGCGCCGGCACCGACGGCGTAGTCGTGGTAGCGCACAGCGTAGACGTAGGACAACAGCCCGGCGTACATCACGCCGAAGGCTGTCACTGCAACCGAGGAGAGAGGTTTTCCGGCAGGCCCGCGCAACCAGATCGTGCTGGCGAACATCACGAGGATCAGGGCGACGATCGCGGTCAGCGACAGAGTGTAAACGCCGAGTCGCTGCGCGTGAACCGCTATCGGCAGCAGCGCGGCAAGCGCGATGCCCGCGGGCTCGAGGGGCAGGACGCCGGTCTCGCCCGCCATACGGAAGAATTCCCACGCAGCGAAGGCAGCGAGACCAGAAAGGACTATGGCGAGGGCCCAATCGCCGAAGTACACGACGGCGATGCTCGCGGGCGCGGCGATGACCGCGAAGATGATGCGCCGTGTCAGCTCCGACACGGGCTAGACTTCCATGATTTCTGCTTCTTTCCCCTTCAACAGCTCATCGATCCTGCCGATGTAGTCGTCGTGGAGTTTCTGAAGCTCTTTCTCCGCCTTCTTCTGATCGTCTTCTGAAGTCTTCTCGAGCTTCTTCAGCTGATCGCGCGCCGCAGTTCTCGCGTGCCTGATGCCGATCCGCGCCTCTTCCGCGAGCTTGTGAACGACCTTCACGAGCTCCTTCCGGCGCTGCTCATTGAGCGC
>JBBQWD010000017.1:0-13362 GCA_038210945.1 Gemmatimonadales bacterium | reverse complement strand
ATTCCACGCATGCTCGTGCAGCGCGAGGTGGCGAACACGGCGCTAACCGATCTCCGGATCGTGGAATCAATGCACGAGCGTAAGGCGATGATGGCCGAGCTTGCTGATGGTTTTGTCGCCCTCCCCGGTGGGATCGGAACGCTCGAGGAATTCTTCGAGATCTGGACGTGGGGACAGCTTGGCATGCACCAAAAGCCGTGCGGACTGCTGAACGTCGCGGGTTATTTCGATCCGCTGCTGGAGTTTCTCGATCGCGCGGTTGCCGAGAAATTTGTGCGCGACGTGCACCGCGGCATGGTCGTGGTGGAGAGTGATCCCGCCAAGCTGATCGCGAGATTCGAAGCGTACGAGCCGCCGCGTGTAGTAAAATGGATCAACGCGGGGACGATCTAGCTTTCGGGCGAGCTGAGAGCTTCGAGCCGCATCTGCTGGCGATCGGAGTCTGAAAGCGACCCTTAGGGTCTTACTGCTTTGGTATTCTCGTGGGTAGCTAGCCAATAGGGCTCTAAGTGTCGCTTTCAGCTCCAGGTGAGATCGTCGATCGACTTCGGCCAATCCTGTTTCAGAAGGCGAGATAGCGCGCGGTCGGCCAGCAGCTTTCCGTCGGTCTGGCAGCGCGGACAATAATTCGTCTCGTTGTCGGCGTAGCGGATTCGCTGCACCGGGGTGCCGCACACCGGACACGGTTTGCCGAATTTGCCGTGCACCGCCATTTCATCGCGAAACGCGGTAACCTTCGCGGGGAAATCGCCCTTCGACTCGCGCCGAAGCCGCTCGGTCCATTCGACTAGCACGGCGCGGGTTGCATCGAACAGTCTCTGAATCTCTCCCTCGCTCAGCCGTCTCGTGTGCTTGATCGGTGAGATCCTGGCGCGGTGCAGGATTTCGTCGGAGTAGGCGTTCCCGATTCCGCTGAAGAGTCGTGGATCGGTGAGAGACCTCTTCAACGTATGATTCTCCCGAATCAGGCGCTCAGTAAAGTTCGCGAGATCGGCATCGAGCGGCTCTAGTCCACCTCTCTCGAACTGCTCGAGCGAGTGTTCGCCTTTCACCAGCCAGAGAGAAGCCCGTCGTTTCGATCCGGCTTCGGTGAGAATCAGCGTGCCGTTCGGGAAGTCGAATGCCGCGAGGCCGATCTTACCGGGAACTTTCCCACCCGCGGGAAGCCACTTCAGACGCCCAGCGATCATCAGATGGATTACAAGAAAGAGATCCTCCTCCAGCTCCAGTACGATCCGCTTTCCCATCCTCCTCAATCCAGTGACGCGCTTACCCTCGGCCGCGCTGATCGGCGGATCGACCGACCGAAGGAGGAAAGGCTTGGCGATTCGTATTCGCTCGAGCGGTTGGCCAACGACGCGCGACGCAAGCGCTTCGATGTAGACAGTGATGTCCGGGAGCTCAGGCATTTGTCGAATCCCGCTCCGACATTCTCCGGCCAAACCACTCTTGTGCCGCCGTAAGATGCTCGGGCCGGAGATAGTGACTTCCCAGTCGACGCGCTCCGTCGAGCGCGAGAGCTATCAATCGCGAAGCAGTTCCACCGATCTCGGGATCGGCCAGCCCCAGTCGTCCCGCTCGTTCTAACAACTTTTCGATCGGCGCCCCGAGCAAATCGGCGGTGCTCCGCGCAGTCTCCCCGTCGTACAGCAGTCCGGTGATGAACACGACTGGGGCAGCGAGCGCGTCGGGATCGATGGTGTCTGCCGATCTGAGCTCGAAGAATTCCTTGGCGCGCACCTCGGGGAAGAGCGTCGAGAGATGGAACAGCCAGTACTCTCTGTCGGTTTCGGAATCGTTGATCCATTCGCGAAACGCACGGTATGTCCCATCGGACCGGCCTCGCATCGCGGTCGCATCGAGCGCAAAGGCCAGATATCGCTCAATGGGAGCAGCTTCGTCGTAAACCATTCCTGTACGCGATTGATCGAGAGTCCTCCATAGGTGAGCGCGATAACTCGCCCATTGTGTCGGCCGCCCTGCGTACTCCCGCGAATTCGCAAAGATCGCGACGACGAATGGCGACAAGCTGTTGAGAAGCCGCCACCTCGATAGTGGATCATCTCCCCGCTCGACATTTATCTGGAGCGCTGCGGTCTGACGCATCATCTGCTCACCCGACGATCCGATTGAATCGAAGTAGCGCGTCATACCGGTGTAACGATCGCGGTGGAGCTGGAGCGGTACTGAATCGATGCCGTTGTACGGATCGACTCCGCGGGCGACCAGCTCTATTCCAGCATTCGACATCACATCACGTATCATGGCGACAACACTCTGGGTCGAGTCGATGACGGCTGACGCGGTCGGCTGAGGTGCAGTGCTGATCTCTATCTGACCACCAGGCTCAAATGAGATGGACGCTCCATCCTCCAGCTTCCAGGCTGGCGGATCCGCGCCGTTCGATTGCTCACTCCAGCCTTCGCGTCGTCCAAGTCGTGACAGCACGTCAGCCGTCGATGCCCGATCGTCGTTCATCGCGAGTGCACGCGCGCGGCTCGACCGGTGAACCGGAATGAGCTCGAGCTCCAGCCCGATCGCATGCGGATTCGGAGATCGCGTTGGTGAGAACAATCGCTGCCGGACATCATCCAGCAGCATCGCCTCTGTGAGACTCACGAGGTCGGCTCAGTCCTCAGCAGCACGAGCAAGAGCGAGAGCAAACGAGCCGTCATCGGCGGGCATCCACTTTTCCATCACGAGCCCGGCTGCGTTGAGAATGTCTTCGAGTGTCGGCCGGTCATACTTGTAACTCAGCTCGGTTCGTATGCTCTCGCCTTCCTGGAACTGGATCTCTCCGATTTCCGGGATCACTACCTTGTGCGCATTCCGTACGACGAGGTGCATCTCGACTCTGTGGTGCTCACTACTATAGAATGCCCTGTGCTTGTAGGCGCTCAAGGGGAAATTGGCGGCGAGCTCGTGGTTCAGCCTCTGGAGGACGTTCAGATTGAAAGCCGCGGTCACGCCCTTCGAATCGTTGTACGCGCGGTTGATGACCTCCGGATCCTTTCTCAGATCGGCGCCGAGGAGAAATCGATCGGCCGGTCCCATCGCGCCGGCGACGTGTGAGAGAAGACGTATCGCCGGCTCTCGCGGGAAATTCCCAATCGTGCTGCCAAGGAATGCCATGAGAGTGGGACCCACCAGCGCGGGAAGCGCGAACGGCTCGGTGATGTCGGAAACTACCGGTGTTATCTGCATGTCCGGGTAGTCCGTCGCGAGCTGGACTGCCGTCGCCTCCAGAAAGTCCTTGCTCACATCGATCGGCACGTAGCACTCGGCGCATCCGCTCGAGCGCATCTCGTCGATGATCAGGCGTGTCTTGGTCGCGCTGCCCGCGCCGAGCTCGACGAGGGAGCAGGGCCGCACAGCCGCGACGATTTCCGGGATCTTCTGCTCCAGCAACGACCGCTCGGCTCGCGTGAGATAATACTCGGGAAGCTGGGTAATCTCCTCGAACAGCTCCGAGCCGCGCTCGTCGTAGAAATATTTGGGCGAGAGCTCCTTCGGCGTCCTCGTCAGTCCCTCGCGCACGTCGCGCACCATCTGCTGCCGCGAACGGTGGACGGTGTAAGGTGGCGTGCCGCCAACCACGTTCGGAGAGTGGTCGTTTTTCACGCGTCCCGGGCGCAGCGGAATCCGCTGAAGATCTGCCTTCTGATTGGGTAGTCCCAGTTGCGGAACGCGTTTCGTACCGCGCCCGGGCGAGTAGCCCACGAGCCTCCCCTCAGAACCTTGTACTCCGTGCCGAAGAATTCTTCGGAGTATTCCTTGTAGGGGAAGCTTTCGAATCCGGGATAACCGTCGAAGTCGCTCGATGTCCATTCCCAGGTATCGCCGATCATTCCATAACAGCCGATCGGCGATACGTTGCGATCGTAGGTGTCGACGGGTGCGATGTCGAATGAAAGCTGGTCGACGTTGGCGAGCTTCGAGGTAGGTGCCGAGTCCCCCCACGGAAAGCCACGCGCCCTGTTCGAAGAAGGATCCCACGACGCTGCCGCTTCCCATTCGAATTCCGTCGGCAACCGCTTTCCCGACCACTTGGCGAATGCCTCGGCTTCGTGATAACAGACGTGGCACACCGGACGGCTTTGATCAACCGCTCTTGTGACGTCCATGATCCGGTGGAACCAGGCACCGCCATCACGGAACCAGTGCTTGGGTGCGACGGCGCCCGTTTCCGTGACCCAGCGACGACCGGCCTCCGACCACAACTCCGGGCGCTCGTAACCGCCGTCGGAAATGAAGTCCAGATACTGTCCGTTCGTGACCGCGGTCCGGTCGATGAGAAATGGTCGCAGATCGACTTCATGATGCGGGCGCTCGTTGTCGTAAGCGGCGGCACGGTCGTTTGTTCCGATCGTGACCCGACCACCGGCAAACGACACCATCCCGCCAATATCTGGCGCGCGGTGTTTCGCGCTCGATTCGCGCTGAGCGGGAAAGGCGGTCTTGTGCGGCGGCTGGTACGCCGCACCCTTCTTCAGCTGCAGCGTCTGGAGAATCGTCTCGTTGTGCTGGTACTCGTGCTGAAGGACCATGTTGTAGACGTAGCCACCCTTAAGGAGTGGGTTGTCATCGCTCCATTGGAGCGCGTCGAGCCGATCCAAAACGCGCACGCGTATTTCGCGTAGCCGTTCCATCATTTGCGCCAGCGTCGGAAGAGCGAGTGCGGCGCGAGTGGCGCGTGGATGCTCGGACGGATTGTACATGCCGGGCATCTCCGAAAACTCGATCGCTCCATCCAGGTTCTGGGTGAGCCAGAGCTCTTCGAAGTGCGCGATATGACCAACGTCCCAGATGATCGGACTCATCAACGGGTCGTGCTGCCGGTGCAAGTCTTCGTCCGACAATCCGGAGATCAGCAATAGCGTTCTCTCCCGCGCTTCGGTCAGGAGGTACGCGATCTCCTGCTTCGGCGGAGGGGCAGAGCGAGAGCGAGGAATTGTAAGACGGGATGCGGTCATGGAAGGAGAAACGCTGTCGGCAACAATGCAATGTTACTGCCGTCCCCTAAACTTGCCAGCCGCGTGGCGATTCCGTCTCTGGCCCGCACTCCACGCGCCGTGCCGATCTCCAGTGCTATCAGCCACTTACGTAGCTTCCGGCCGCCTGGCGCATTCTTGCCGGACGGAAGGCGATAGCCCGGTGGAATTGCACTGGTGCAGATTGAGGAATAGGTTTTCGATCAACGCGTAACATGTCCACTCCCACCCAAGTCGTAACCAGCCCGGCGGGTCGCCACAGCTCGTTGATCAATTTCTTCGAGCGGGTTCCAGTCATAGCGGGCGGCGCCGTAGCAATCATCGGCGCATTAGCTCTCGCCGGTTGGGCACTGGACCTTCCGATCATCACTCAGTGGTCGCAGAGCGGAATCGCGATGATTCCGCTGACAGCGCTCTGTTTCGTGCTCACTGGCGGATCACTGACGATGGCAGTACGTAAGCATCGCACCGGCACGACTGAAGGGATTCAACAAACTCTCGCCGCGCTGGCCGCCACGATCGCGGTCCTCAGTTTTTACGAATACCTGCGCGGCGGCGGATCCGAGTTCGATCTTCTTCTGTTTGGCGACAAGCTGCGCGGTGGACCACAATCCCCGCCCGGTCGCATCGCCATCAACAGCGCCGCGTGCCTTCTCCTCTACTCACTCGCGCTGCTTTTCATTCTGCATGATCAGCGAAAGCACGATCTTCGGGCGCAAATGTTCGCCGCTCCCGGACTTCTGATCGCTCTGATCGCCGTCCTTGGTTACGTGTTTGGCGTAAAAGGGATGTTCGCTTTGTCGCTTTCGTCCGAGATGGCTCTTCCGACAGCAGTAGCGCACATGGTACTTGGCGTAGGAATCATTCTGGCAGTCAGAGACCGAGGTGTCGCGGGACTGCTCATGGATGAAGGTGCCGCTGGAGTCCTCACCCGCAGGCTTCTACCCGCGGCCCTTTTCTCTCCAGTGATTCTCGGCATCGTCCGGCTGGCGGGAGAATCCGCTGGAATCTACGAGTCGGAATTCGGCGTCTCGCTGTTCGCGGTCTCCACCATTCTGATTTTCGTCGTGTTGGTGCTCTGGTCCGCTCGCGTTCTTCGCAACACCGACAAAGAGCGAGTCGATCTCCTTCTGCTCGAGCAGCAGGCGCGCGCCCACGCCGAGAGAGCGCGCACCGAAGCCGAAACCGCGCGAGCCGGGGCCGAGCGCGCGAACAACAGTAAGACCGACTTTCTCGCGGTGATGTCCCACGAGCTGCGCACGCCCCTCACGGCGATCATGGGGTACGAAGAGCTTCTCTCCGATGGCATCACCGGCCCCGTCACCGAGCTGCAGCGGCAACAGCTTGGGAGAATCAATGCAAGCGCGCACCACCTGCTCGGACTCATCGATGAGATACTCACGTTTGCGCGAGTCGACATCGGTCGCGAGAGGGTTCGATACGAGTCGATGTCGGTCAACCACACACTCGCCGACGCGTCCGCACTCGTTCAGCCGATGGCGGACGACAAGCAGATTGCGTTCGTAGTCGAGCTGCTCGATGAGGATCAGGCCATCCAGACCGATGGCACCAAGCTCCGGCAAATGCTGGTCAATCTTCTCTCGAACGGAATCAAGTTCACCGAGAAGGGAGAGGTCAGACTCGGCTGCGCCGTGAACAACGGGATCCTGGAGATTCAGATCGCGGACACCGGCGTTGGCATCGCGCCGGAGAACCTGGACGACGTCTTTGAGCCGTTCTGGCAAGCGGAGCAAAGCGTGACGAGAAAGACCGGCGGCACCGGCCTCGGTTTGAGCGTGACGCGGAAGCTTGCGCGCCTTCTCGGCGGAGACGTTACGGTCGCGAGCAGGTTCGGCGCGGGCACGACTTTTCTTTTGACGGTGCCGATGAAGGCTCCTGCCGGTGAATCGGTGCGTCGTCACACGCCAACGACGCCGACCCATCCAGTTCCAGCGCTGCGGATCTAGCCTGCTCGTTTCCCGGCCAGTCCGTTCATTAAAGCGGGAATCTCGTCAGACAACTCTCGCGCCAGGAATCCAACTGCCCCAATGCGGCGCTTGAGCCGGTTTCCCGCGGCGCCGTGGAGATAGACGGCCCATACCGCGGCCTGATCGAGTGTCGCTCCGCGCGCGAGGAGTCCAACAAGAATGCCGGCGAGAATGTCGCCGGAGCCCGAAGTCGCGAGTCCGACTTCTCCTTCTGAGTACCGGAACACCTCGCCGTATGGCGTGGCGATGAATGTCTCAGAACCCTTCAGTGCCACGACCGCGTTGAGATCCCGCGCAACCGTCACGGCGACACCGCGCGGATCGCCCAAGATAGTCGCCTTGGTTTCTCCAGTGATTCTCGCCATCTCGCCAATGTTCGGAGTGAGCACGACCCGCGTCTCTTCGGTAAACCGGTATCGCCCGCCGCCGAGTGCGCTCAAGGCTATCGCGTCGATCACTAGCTGTTTGTCGGCGACGCGACGGACGAATTCGTCCATGAAGCCACGAACCGCATCTTCATTCAGCATTCCCGGACCGACCAGAATCGCATCCGCGTCGTGTGCGTACTCGACCGCCCGCGCGCCCGCTTTCTTGTCGAGATGACCATCGCTTGTCTCGGGAAGCGGGAACACTCGCGCTTCGGGTAGGGCGACAGCGAGCGCCGTAACGGCGCTGTGCGGACCGGCGACCTGAAGCTTGCCGGCTCCCGCGCGCAAAGCGGCAACGCCGGCGAGGAGCAGCGCACCGGGGATTTGCGACGAGCCTCCCATCACCATGGCTACGCCGCGTTCGTCCTTGTCAGCATCCGCGCTTGGCTGTGGCACCTGCCAACGCCTGAGCAACCCGGCGGTGACCGCGACTGGCCGCTTGCTAACGCGCGCCGACACTCGCGTCCGGTTCCGACGTCACAGGAGCGCCCCCTTCCTCGAGAGGCGCAACGAAGTTGAACAGTTTGAGACGCAGATTTCCTCGCGGGCCGAGCGTCGGATCGTGCTGGTAGAGGGTGACAGAGCAGTTGGCGACCTCCTGCTTCTTGTCGATCGCCAGCAACTCCGTTTCGGTCAGATGCTCGAGGATGTAGCGCATGCAGAAGACGACGACGGCGTGACAGATTATCAGCACCCGCTGGCCGCAATACTCCCGAGCAATCATCTCGGTGGCGCTGCGCAGGCGAAGAATGACATCGCACCAGCTCTCCCCTCCCGGCGGCCGGTGATAGAATTTGCCGAGGAGGCGGCGGAACTCGGCCTGATCCGGGAACTGGTCCTTGATTCCGGCGGCGGTGAGCCTGTCGAGGATGCCGAACTCCTTTTCGCGGAACCGCTCGTCGACGATCAATGAATACGAATCCTCGCGCATGCGAGCAGTCTTCACGATCAAGCCGGCGGTGTGCCGGGCGCGGAGATAGGGTGAGGTGAGCACGATATTCGGCTGCTCTTTGCGCGGCAGCGCTCCGAGCCACCGTCCGAGCGCGATCGCCTGTCGCTGGCCGAGCTCCGAGAGCGGGACGTCCACATCCCGGACGTCGATGTCTATCATGTGGTGGCCCGCCTCCAACGCCGCGTCGCGAGCAATATTCCCCGCGGATTCGCCGTGGCGGACGACGTAGAGTAGATCGGGCCAGATCTGGTTTGACTTCACGCCGGAAATAGGGTCAAAGAGCGTACCAGTCGAGATCGCATTTCATCCGACAATCTGTGGTGCGAACCTTGTAATCGTGGCTGCCATGAGGAGTACGCCGGACCAACATGACCCAGACTGGCCAAAGTATCCGGAGACGGTTCTCGAATTCGCGACCGCTCCGCGAGTCGAGGTCGATCTGCGCAAAATTCCATCAGACGGCGAGATTGCGACTCTCCAATCAGCGGGATTCGACCAGCCGTTTGCAGTCATGACCGCGTTCGATCCGCGCGGAGAAACCCTGGCGGCGGCCGAAAACGAAAAGCGGCAACAGGATCTCGAGAGACGGCTGCGCTCGAGCGGCTACAAATTCGCGGTAGTGGACGCCTGCTCACCCGACCGATCCCACTGCGAGTGCAGCGTGGCGGTGATGATGCCGCAGGAGAAGGCTCTCGACCTCGCTCGCGAACTGGAGCAGGTCGCAATCTTCTGGTTCGACGGCAGGCGCTTTTGGATCCTCGGCGCGCTCGTCGAGACCGACCCGCTGATGCTCCCGCGAAGCTCGTAAAAAAACTTGCCCGGAGCCATCAGCGGTCAAGCCGACAGCCCCGGGCAGGTAGTCTTCTGTTGCGGTTAAACTCAACTCAAATCAGCGGCTTGTAGCGATATCCGTAGACCCCGCCCTTGTCCGACTTCACTCTGAAAGTCCCGCTTGCCTTCGGAGCGACAGGCCCGACGCTGACGGTCTGCGTGTCGACGACGTTGCCGCTCTTGTCCAGGAATTCCACGGTCAGCGGGTAAGTCTTCGGCGTCTTGTCACGGTTTTCGATCGAGCCCACAAGGAATGTCTCGTTGGCGCGGCGGGTGAACTCGTTGACTCCGAGCTTCACCTTCGCGTTTTCGGATTTGTTGTTGAAGTAGACTAGCGAGTCGGTGTAGGTCTTCTGGAGCTTCTTGTCCTTGGTTCCCTTGTACAGTCCCTGATAAGCGAACGCGTACAGGAGGGGGTTATCGGGATTGCTCGGATCCTGAGCGATGAGCTTGTCGATCAGCGGGAAGGCTTTCGACGGCTCGTTATTCTGGATGTACGTTGCCGCCAGATTATTGAGCGCATCGCGCGAGTAAGGATTCTGAGAAAGGGCCGCATCGAACAGCTTGACGGCATCGGCGAAGCGACCATTTCGCGTTGCAACTACACCGGCGTGGACGAGAGACTGCTCGCCGTATTTGGAAGGATTGGCCAGCAAGGGCGCATAGACGCTCGGAACTGATGTGCTGTCACCTGCGTCTACGTACATCCGCGCTGTGTTGTCGATCGCATCGGCGAGCATGAGATCGTTATTAGCGGCCGCGAAATAATCCTGCCACGGCTTGATCGCCTCACGGGCCGCGGCACGCTTCGCAGCGCCGGTTGCGGCATCAGCCTTGTCAGAAGCGGACGACGCGATCTCGTACATCGTCTTGGCGCGAACATCGGCATAAGCAGTGTCCGTTCCAGCCGCCGCGAGCGTCTGCTTCCAGTAATCGTTGGCCGCAGTCCAGTTCTTCCGGTTCTGGGCGACCGAACCCAGCACGGAGTAGGCGTACGGCGCATGACGGTCGAGAACCAGGGACCTCTTCGCGAACATCTCCGCGGAATCCAGCTTGCCGGCATTGAGGGCGGTGATCGCTCCGTTGAGCGCGGTGAGCCACGGTTTCTGCTGACGCCACTGGGTGATCAGAGCCGCGCATTCCGGCGATGCGGTTTCGACGATCGTGAACGCCGAATCGGTCGCGGCGTAGAGATCGATGGTACCGGTGGGATTGGTCGTGAGGCCGAGCGAGCTGCGCGGCACCACCGCGGCTGCATTCGGCTGCATCAGGTAGAGGACGTAAGCCTCGCCGCGTAGATAATTCCTGGCGGTCGGGTTGTCGTTGCCGTTGTCGACGAGCCGCAGCACGTCCTGCAGATCGCGCGTTGGATTTCCCTTGTCGGCGGCGGCGATGGCGCGGGTCATCGAGAACTGAGCCTTGGCGATGTCGCCCTTGGTGTTGGACGTGGGATCGCAGGCTACCGCCGGCTTGGCCGGATTCTGCGCCGCGATTGGTGCCGCCGCGACGGCGCCGAGGGCGAACACGGCCGCGAGTCTGTTCACAATAGCTTTCATCAAGGATCTCCCTGACTTGTTGAAAAAAAAGGTTGGAAGAGGTCCCGATAATATACCGCCCAGCATTCTTCGTTCCTCCCCGAAAGGCCCGAATGGGGCTTAGGAGTGCGCGCCTCCGGCTTCCTTGACCAGATCAAAGGCGCGCCGGACATGGGCCTCCGTGGTGTGAATGTTCCCAATCGCGACGCGGAGGGCGTAACTGCCACGAACCCGGGTGTGGGAGAGGTAGACTTCGCGGGTCGCGTTCACCTTTTCCAGAAGCCTCGCGTTGTGCTCGTCCAGGCTGTTCCCGGCCAGTCCAGCCGGACGGTGCCGGAACACAACCGTCGAAAACTGGCCATCCGCCAGTCTCTCAAACTCCGCGTCCGCATCGATCCACTCGGCTAGCCGGCGCGCGATCCGAATGTGCTCCCGGATCAGCGATCCCAATCCCTCGACTCCAAAATGTCTTATGACGAACCAAAGTTTGAGCGCGCGAAAACGGCGTCCGAGCGCTATGCCGTAGTCCATGAGGTTCACGACATCCTCGCCGCCGCTGACAACGAGATAATCGGCAACGTGCTGGAAGGCTCGCTTCAACAAATCCGGGCGCCGTGTGTAGAGCACCGAACAATCCATCGGCGTGAACAGCCATTTGTGCGGATTCACCACCAGCGAATCCGCGCGATCGCATCCATCGAGAACGTGGCGCATTTCTGGAAGAATCGCGGCCGTGCCTCCGTACGAAGCGTCGACGTGGAGCCACATCTTCTCCCGCGAGCAGATGTCTGCAATCGCCGCTACGGGATCGATGGCCGTAGTCGAGGTCGTCCCCACTGTTGCGACGACTGCAAGCGGGATGGCACCAGCCCGCCGGGCCCGCTCGATCGTCGCGGCGAGAGCTTTCGCATCCATGCGGAGCCCGTCGTCGGTAGGAATCTTTCGTAGCGCGCTCAATCCAAAGCCGAGCGTCATTACCGCTTTGTCTACGCTGGAGTGCGCCTCTTCGGAGCAGAAGATGAGAACCGGCGGCAGATCGTCGCGCGCCACCATTCCCTGCTCTCGAATGCGAAGCTCCGGGTGCATCTCGCGGGCAGCGGCAAGCGCATAAAGCGTATTGGACGACGCGGTATCGGCAATCGCTCCGAAAAATTCCGCTGGAAGACCGAGCATCTGGCGCAGCCAATCGAGCGTGAGCAGCTCCAGCTCGGTCGCGGCCGGACCGGTTTTCCACAGCATCGCGTTGACGTTGAGCGCCGCTGTGAGAGCTTCGCCGAGGACTCCCGCGCCGGTCGAGGAGTTGGCGAAGTAGGCCATGAACGCCGGATGATTCCAATGAGTAGTTGCGGGCACGATCAACGTTCGGAAGTCGGCCAGAATTGCATCCATCGACTCGCCACGCTGTGGTGGCGACGGGGGCAGCTCGCCACGAATCTCGCCCGGACGGACGTCTGGCAGCACTGGCCATTTGTCCGGCTTGTCCAGATAGTCAGCGATCCAGTCGATGACGGCGTGGCCGTGCTTCCGGAACTCGGCTGGTGACATATCGGAAGGCGGCGGCAGAGGCTCGTTCATCGCGACAAATATAGATTCTTCTATCCATTTACCACGACGCTCATCGAGATGAAGTCTTCCAGCTCCAGCGCGATCGGTCGCAAGGCGGTCGCGCATTTGAAGAAGGTCGATCCCGTGATGGCGGAGGTGATCGAGAAAGTCGGCAGCTACAAGGGGTGGCCGGAATCGGGCGGAACCCACTTCGACGCGGTCGCACGCTCGATAGTCTTTCAACAGCTATCCGGTAGAGCGGCCGGGACGATTCACGGACGTTTCCAAGGATTGTATGGCGGTCGCACGCCTTTGCCGGCGGAGCTGGCAATCACTTCCGACGAGCAGCTCCGCTCGATCGGATTGTCTCGGCAGAAGTCAGCGTACCTCAAGGATCTCGGCGCCCGGGTTACGTCGGGAGAGCTTCCGATCGAGACGCTGCACGAGCTGAGCGATGAGGAGATCATAACGGCGCTCACTCAGGTGAAAGGGATCGGGCGCTGGACCGCTCAGATGTTCCTCATGTTCCGGCTGGGACGCCTCGATGTGCTGCCCGACCTCGACCTGGGAATTCAGAAAGGGATCCAGCGAGCGTACCACCTGCGCAAGCTTCCGCTACCCGAGCGGGTGAAGAAGATTGGAGCGAAGTGGGCGCCGTATCGCACGGTCGCATCGTGGTTTTTATGGCGGTTCGTCGACACCGTGACGCCCGTGCCGCGCTCATCGGGCTAAAATCGGACGAATCGTCCGCTGCCGGACTATCTCGGCTCACGGTGTGTGCATTACAGCGTCGCTGACCTTAATTTGCGAAGAATGTCGACTGCAAACGTAGAGCTACAATCGTCTGCCGCAGTTGTAGACGATGGGGCAGCATCGCGCTGCCGCGCGGTGTTGACTGCGCTTTTCGGCGAGCCGCGCCAACGCAATTTCGATGTGAGATTCTGGGATGGCGCCGTCGATCATGGACAGCAAACGCCGCCGCCCTTCACGCTCGTCCTCAACCGGCCAGCGGCGCTTCGCCGCATGCTGCTCCCGCCGAACGAGCTGACGATCGTGGAAGCTTTCATCGGGGGCGATGTCGACATCGATGGT
>JBBQWD010000016.1:0-13419 GCA_038210945.1 Gemmatimonadales bacterium | reverse complement strand
CTTGAAGGTCATACTCGGCCTTGGAAATCCGGGCCGCGAGTACGCCGCGACACGTCACAACGTCGGCTGGTGGTTGATCGACCACCTCGCCGACGTTTGGCATTTGGATGGCTGGAAGAAGGACGGCGAGTCGCACGTTGCGAACGGCGCTGTCGGCGGCGTGAAAGTCCGGCTCGTGAAGCCACAGACGTACATGAACCTGAGCGGCCAGGCGCTCAAGAATTACGTGCGGCGTCCGTTCTGGAGCGCTGCCAAGGATCTCCTCGTCGTGGTGGACGAGGTGCAGATCCCCGTCGGGCGATTCCGCATCCGCGCGCGCGGCAGCGCGGGTGGACACAATGGCTTGAAGAGCGTCGAGCACGCGCTCGACTCCCAGGATTATGGGCGCCTGAGAATTGGCGTAGGGCCGGCGGACGAGAGAAAGGGGATCTACAAGGATCTCGCCGACTTTGTGCTGTCGCCGTTCGCGCGCGACGAGCGCGACGATGTTCTCTCGCTTCTCCCGCAGCTTACCGCCACGACTGAGACGTGGCTCCGCGATGGAGTGGAGAAGGCAATGAATCTGCACAACCGGGCGCCCGAGACCGACGTTGATTCCTGAGTGAAAACTCCCGCAGCGGTGCAGCCTGCGTGATTACTTTGTCTGACTAATGCTGAAACTCGGTATCGTCGGCCTCCCCAACGTCGGGAAGTCCACACTGTTCAACGCGCTCACCGCGGCAAAGGCGGAAGCCGCGAATTATCCGTTCTGCACCGTGGAGCCGAACGTCGGCATGGTGGAGGTTCCCGACTCGCGCCTGACTGAGCTCGCCAGAGTCGTGCAGCCGAAGCGCACGGTGCCAGCGGTCGTGCAGTTCGTCGACATCGCCGGGCTCGTCAAAGGAGCCGCCGAGGGCGAGGGACTCGGAAACAAGTTCCTCTCGAACATCCGCGAGACCGACGCGATCGTGCACGTGGTCCGCTGCTTCGAGGATCCCGACGTCACGCACGTCATGGGCGCGGTCGATCCGGTGCGTGACCGCGAAGTCATCGAGTTCGAGCTCGCGATCGCCGACCTCGGCTCACTCGAGAAGAGGCTCGACAAAACCCGCCGCTCGGCCCGCACCGGTGATAAGGAGGCGGTGGCCGAGCTCCCTGCGCTCGAGAAGGCCTACAGCTTTCTGAAGGACGGCAAGGGATTGTGGCAGGCTCGTCTCAGTCCAGCCGAGAAGGCGGTCCTCGCACCGCTCACGCTGCTGACCGTGAAGCCAGTGCTGTACGCCGCGAACGTCAGCGACTCGGAGCTCTCGGGCGAAGAAGGCCCTCATCTAAAGGCCCTGAGAGAAGCGGTGAAGAAGAGTGGCGAACAAGCGGAGGTCGTTCCCTTCTCCGCGAAGATCGAGGCAGAGCTGGCGGAGCTGCCGCCGGAGGATCGCGCCGATTTCCTGTCTTCGCTCGGACTCGAATCAGCCGGATTGGATCGGTTGATCCGCGCCGGATACCGGTTGCTTGGGCTCGAGACCTACTTCACCGCGGGTGAGCAGGAAGTCCGGGCCTGGACGATCCATCATGGGGACACCGCTCCAAAAGCAGCCGCTGTGATTCACACCGATTTCGAGCGCGGATTCATTCGCGCGGAGACCGTTTCCTACGATTCCTTCATCGGCAATGAGGGGTGGAAGGGCGCGAGGGAGAAAGGCGCCGTCAGGTCGGAAGGAAAGGAGTACGTCGTCCAGGATGGCGACGTACTCCTCTTCCGGTTCAACGTCTAGGGCCGCCTAGTTGGAGCGCACTACCTGGCCGCGAATCGCGCCGGCGGGAAACCCCGGGTTCGTGTGGACGTTCACATACGCGGTGCCGGCGATGAACAAGGCCCGCAGCGCGTCGACCGTAAAGCCCGGATTGTTCGCGTTTGTGATGGTTCCCGTCGCGATGATTCCGTTTACCGCACCGAAGGGAGGACCGTTGGGAATGTACAAATTGATGATAACGCTCGCGTTTGCACCGGCGGCCGCCGGAGCGTGGAGGTGAGACGCCGAGATGTTGGTCAGGCCGTTGACAGCGACCTCGTATTCGAAGAAGGTTCCGTGGTCGACAAATGTTGTCGTGCCTGTGCCGGTTGCTGTCGAGGAGCCGGCTGGGAATTCATTCGCCGCGACCATCGTCGCGGTGTAGATCGGTAGGGTAGGACCATTCGAGTCGCCACAGCTGATCGCAAAAGCCGTCACGGCCACGGCGGCGGCAATTCCAGCCGCTATTCTTACTGTTCTGCGCATGAAACCTCCAGGAGGGGGTACGGAGAAGGTACCGGCAGAATTCGGTGCATAAAGTGTGGCAGGGCGGATGACTGCGGACACCCCGCCAGGAGTGCGTAGCAAGCGGTGAACGCAGGGCTGTTGTTTGGCCCTCCCCTCCCGACTAGCTTTAATCCTCTCACAACGGCCGTAACGCGGCCTTCACACCTTCCTCCCACTTCGGCAACCAGATGGGGGGCGGTTTACGACCAAAAGGAGGATTGCCAAGTGCCTCGCACATACGAGGCGGTATACATCTTCGACTCAACTCTCGAAGACGCCGCCATCAACGAAAAAATCTCGCGCTTCCACGGAATGCTCGGCGCCAACGGGCAGCCGGAGGTTACGCATTGGGGCAGGCGCCAGCTCGCCTACTCCATCGGTCCCCGGGACAACGGCTACTACGTGATCTCCAAGTTCGCGACCGAGCCCACCACCCTGCCGGAGTACGAGCGCGCCCTCAAGCTCGACGACGGCGTCATCCGCTACCTCATCACGCTGCACGAGCACGAAGTAGGTGCTCCGCCGCAGTCCGAGGAAGACCTGGCTGCGGCAACGCGCCGTGACGACGATGACGACGACGAGGATTAATCAATGAGAAGACCACAAAAGAGCTGCCCCTTCTGCGAGAGCCGCGTCCGCTGGATCGATTACAAGGATGACCGTACGCTCGGCCGCTTCATCACCGATCAGGGGAAGATCCTTCCCTCGAGGCTGAGCGGATCGTGCGCGCGTCACCAACGGCAGCTGTCGACCGCGATCAAGAGGGCCAGATTCCTGGCTCTCATCCCGTATATCCGCGGTCACCAGGCGTAGATGGCCGACGCCGCCACGAACGACAAGAAGAGTCAGTCGTGGCGGCCGCTGGCGTGGGGCCTGGCTGTATTCTTTCTGTTGCCGTGGGTCCCGCTGGGGGATGTAATCTTCCCAATCCAGCAGACGCTCTTGCTCTTCGTTGCGGCGCTGGCGGCGTGCGCGCTCGTAGGCTGGAAATCCGGGAGCCGCGCCGCTCTGGCGGTAATCTGGCTGGCGCTGGCCGGATGGATGCTGCTCGAGCCCGCTGGTCCGCCGGGGACCGCTTACGATCAGATGGCACGCGGCTGGGCGATCCTGCTGGCAGCGAGCTTCGGCATGGTCAGTCTCCTCAGCTCGACGACCGCGTTCTTCGTTCGCGGTCTGTCGGCGGTAGGGATCGCTCTCGCGGTCGGATTCACGATAGCGCTCTCTTCGTCGAGCGGCATTGCGCGGATCCAGCACTCCGGGGGCGAAGACCTGATGAGGCGGGCGGCGGCCAGCCTCAACCAGTTCCAGCAGAAGTGGGATACCGACCAATGGAAGAGTCTTACGGCGAGGGCACCGCTGCTTCAAGCGGCGGATGACTGGGCGGCGGACATCGAGCGCGAGGTACCAAAGCACACAACACCGCTGCTGCCTGCACTGCTCGCCCTCGAGTCGTTGGCGGCGCTGGGGCTTGCATACAGTGTATACAACCGGCTTTCCGCCGTGAAAATCGGTCCGACGCTTGGGCCGCTGACTGAATTTCGATTCAACGACCAGATCATCTGGGCGCTGGCCGTTGGGTTGACGCTCAGCCTGTTGCCCGCGTTCGGCGAGGGACGGAACGCCGGCTTCAATCTGCTTCTATTTTTTGGCGCCCTGTACGCGATAAGGGGATTGGGCGTTCTGGCCTGGATTTCACGCGGCCGTTATCTCTTCATCATTCTTCTCAGCCTCATACCCCAGGGCATTTTTCTGCTTGGCGTGTTGGCCCTGGCACTCGGCCTGGGCGACACGTGGCTCGACCTGCGCCGGCGCGCCCGCGCGACCTGACCCGTACGATTCACATCGGGTTTGTGCTAGAATTACCCGATTCTCAACGATCACTGTAAGGAAATCTCCAATGGAAGTCATACTCAGGCAGGCAGTAGAAAAACTCGGACACCCGGGCGACATCGTGAGGGTTTCGGCGGGTTATGCGCGTAACTATCTCCTGCCCCGCGGCTTCGCCTACGAGGCTACGGCAGGCAACAGGAAGCGGATCGAGCAGGAGCGGCAGCGGCTCGAACAGGCAGAGGAGGCGCGCCGGGGAACGGCGCAGGAACAGGCGACCAAGCTGGAACAGGTATCACTGACTTTTTCGGCGCGCGTGGGCGAGGAGGGCAAGCTCTTCGGCTCCGTCACGTCCTCGGACATCGCGCACCAGCTCGAGTCGCAGGGTTTCGTAATCGAGAAGCGCCAAATCGAGCTGCACGAGCCGATTCGCGCGCTGGGAGTTTATCGGGTGCCGATCCGGCTCCACGCCGACGTCCATCCCGAAATCAAAGTCTGGGTCATTAAACAGTAAGAGCTGGGTTCTGGCGGATTCCGGGGGATGCAAGTTCTGAGTGATGAGTTGTTAGTGGACAATAAATCAGTGGTTTCCAGTCCACCCACTGAGAACCACTGAGACACCGATCACTTACAACTGGCGACTCACTACTTGCATCCCCTCAGCCCTACCATGGACCATCGTTCCCGCCGGCAGGTGGCGTGCGAAATGCGAGTCCTAACCCTCACGGAACTTTCGCCCCGTTGGTAAGCTACATACCAGGGACGCTTTGCTCCGCGCCTCCAATAACCCTTCACTGAACCGCATGGCTACATCCCTATCCTCTGTTTCCGCACGCGAAGGCGCACAGAGAGTTCAGCGCGCCGCCCAGCTTTGCCTCGACATGAAAGCGAACGACGTCGTCCTTCTCGACCTGAAGGGCGTCACGGACATGACGGACTACTTCGTCATCGCGAGCGGAACTTCCGATACCCACGTGAGATCGATCGGCGAGCACGTGATTTCGGAAATGAAGAAAGCGGGATTGGCCGTGCATCACACCGAAGGGTTACAACAGGGCCGCTGGGTGTTGCTCGATTTCTTCGATTTCGTAGTTCACATCTTCCATCCGACACTGCGGTCGTTCTACCAGATAGAGCGGCTGTGGAGTGATGCGGAAACAGTGGCGCTGGAACCACAGGAGTAAGGCAAAATGAAGTTGGCGCGAATGCTGGCCACGGTGGCCGCCTTGCTGTGCGCGACTCGCCTCGACGCCCAGCAGTATTTCGGCATGAATCAGGTGCAGTACAAGCACTTCAACTGGCGGGTGATAGAGACGGAGCATTTTCTCATCCACTACTACCCTGAGGAGCGCGCAGGCGCGATGGACGCGGCGCGAATGGCCGAGCGCTCATATGCGCGACTGGCAAAGATCCTCGATCACCAGTTCCGCGAAAAGAAGCCGATCATCCTCTTCGCCTCCCGCTCGGAGTTCGGGCAGAACAACGTCACGGGCGATCTCGGTGAAGGCACGGGCGGAGTCACGGAAGCGTCACGCCACCGCCTCATCCTCCCGCTAACGGGCGACCTCGGCAGCTTCGAGCACGTTCTCGCGCATGAAATGGTGCACGAGTTTCAATACGACATTTTCGCACGTGGTAAGGCGGGCCAGAATCTGCAGACACTCAGCCAGGTCGATCCGCCTCTCTGGTTCATGGAGGGAATGGCGGAGTACCTGTCGATCGGGCCGATTCATCCGTTGACGGCGTCCTGGCTTCGCGACGCGGCGGTAAATGGAAATCTCCCGACTATCGAGCAGATGACCGAACGCCCCGACAAGTATTTTCCGTATCGCTACGGAGAGGGGCTGTGGGAATACGTCGGTGAACGCTGGGGCGACGCCGCGATCGGCGAGATCCTCCAGAATTCAACGACTCTCGGAGTCGCTCGCGCGTTCCAGCGGCAGCTCGGCCTGACGCTACACGAGCTGAGCGACGAGTGGCGCGAGGCGGTGAACGCGAAATACCTGCCGCAGGCAGCCGTGCTGGACCGGCCGCGCACGTTCGCGCAGCCCCTGCTTACTGAAAAGAAGAGCGGAGGTCAGATCTTCCTGGCTCCTTCTCTCTCGAGCGACGGCAATCGCATCGCGTTCCTCTCCAACGGCAACGAGAAGCGCGGTGAGCTGTTCATCGATCTCTGGCTCGCCGATGCGCGAACCGGCAAGCGCATCAAGCGCCTGGTCGAGAGCACCCTCAATCCCAACTTCGAGGAGCTCAGGCTTCTCTATTCACAGAGCGCGTTCTCGAACGACGGACGCACCCTCGCCTTCACCGCGCAGCGCGAAGGCAAGGACGTCCTGTATTTGATGGATGTCGCTAAAGCGAGCGTGCGTGCGCGCCTCGATCTTCCGGTAGACGCGGTGTGGAGTCCGGTCTGGTCGCCGGACGACAGGCAGATCGCGTTCAGCGGTGCGAAGGGCGGAATCAGCGACATCTACGTCGTCAACGCCGATGGAAAGAACCTTCGCCAGATGACGAACGACAAGTACGGCGATCTCCAACCGGCGTGGTCGCCTGACGGGAAGAAGATCGCTTTCGCGAGCGACCGGAGTCCCGAGACCGACTTGTCGGTTCTCAAGGTCTCGAAGTGGCGCATCAATGTGCTGGATATTCAGTCCGGTGCGATTGAAGTGGTGCCGGGTCAGGGCGGCCTCAACCTGAACCCGCAGTGGTCGCCGGACGGGCGCGAGCTCGCGTTCATCTCCGATCGCACGGGGATTCCCAACGTGTTCCTGTACGACTTCGGCAATCAGCAGCATTATCAGATCACGAACGTTCTGGGCGGTGTTACCGCCATCACGGAATACAGCCCCGCGATCACGTGGGCGCGCAATGCGGACCGGATGGCCTTCACGTACTACGAGCGTGGAGACTGGACGGTGTGGGCGTTCGACAACCCACGCGCAATGAAGAAAACGGCGTTCCGGCCAACCGGCGTGAACCTCGCCGCAGGTCTGGTCCCGCCGCCCGACACACTGATAGCTTTGCGGCTGCGGCCAGACTCGCTGACTTTGAGACCGCGTGCAGGCGAGCCGACCTCTATCTATCGGAGTCCAGCGGGCACGCGGCAGTCCGCCGTGCTGCCCGTCGGTGAGGCGGTGCAACAGGATCTGCCGCAGAGCGTCGCGGTACTCAACTCCGATCCGCTATTTGGCCTCCCCGATTCGAGCAGGTTCAAGGAACGCCCGTACCATGTCTCGTTCCATCCCGATTACATCGCGGATCCATCGATCGGGTACACACCGAATTACGGCACCTTCGCGGGTGGAACCGCGTTCGTGTTCAGCGATCTGCTCGGAAATCATCAGCTCGCAATTGCGGGCAACGTGTATGGCAGACTGAGTGACGCCAGCGCGTTCGTCGGGTACGCGAACCTGAGCCGCCGGTTCCAGTATACGACGGGCATCTCCCAGGATCCTGTGTACGTGCCGATCGCGGGCGGTCTCGACACGAACACTCCGGGAGTCAACACCTATTTCACAAACTACCTGCGCTACGTCGTGCGCAATGTGTTCGTCACTGGCCAGTATCCGCTCAACCGGTTCACGCGCGTCGAGACAGGGCTGCAGCTCAATAGCATCTCGCAGGGGATCGTAAAGGTCTACCAGCAGTGCAACCAGGCTGGATATTGCAGCGACATTCGATTCCAGGATTCGACGAAGCTGCCCACGATCAACTACGCGACGCCGTCTGTCGCGTTCGTCTCCGACAACACGCTCTTCGGTACGACGGGCCCGGTGATGGGGCGTCGGATGCGTTTCCAGGCATCACAGAATGTCGGGAAGCTGACCTTCAGCGATTTCCTCGTTGATTATCGCCGCTACGATCCGATCATCTTCAACACGCTGACGATCGCTACCCGGTTCCTTAGCTCGATCGCAGTTGGACCAAACGAGAACTTTTTCCCGAAGTACATCGGGCGTCCGGACTTCGTGCGCGGGTACGACAGGGCGAACTTCAACTTCTACGACTGCACGTCGGTGCTGGGTTCGTCCGGGACCTGCAACAACGCTCAGCTCGCGGGAAGCCGCGTGGCAGTCTTCAACGCCGAGTTGAGATTCCCGATCATCCGCCGCTTCGATGTCGGAAGCAGCTTCGGATTGCCGCCGCTGGACGGACTGCTCTTCTACGATGCGGGCCTCGCGTGGAGCAAGGCCCAGACGCCGCACCTGGGCAATGCGCCAATCGGAAACGATCCGACGAAGGATCGCTACCCGTTAACCAGCTTCGGCGCGGGGCTGCGCGTGAATTTGTTCAACCTGGCGATTCTCCGCTGGGATTACGCGCACCCACTGGTGGGAGGACGCAAGCCGAACTGGACGTTCTCATTGGGAGCGAGCTACTAACCGTTGCGTCGGCTCATACTGCTGGCGCTGCTGTGTGCAGCCTGTAACAAAGACAGGGCAGCGCCCGACAGCACTACACCTTCAGTCGTAGAGAGTCATGGCCCCGAGCCCCTCCTTCTGCGAGTTCCGCGCGGAGGAGGGACCGGGCGCATTTACCGGTATCCGAATCTCGACTCGACGGTGTGGACCGTCGATGAAGCGCCAGCAATCGATCATGTGCTGGCGTTCGACGCGAGCGCGGGAAGCATTGCCGTAGTCGACAGAAAGGGATTCGCGGGGCGGCTGGATCTCCGCGAGACCGATGTCTCCAAAGCGGCGCGGACGAAGCTGACGTCGCTCTCCTCGGCGAACGGCAGCGATATCTACGGGATCAACGCCAAGGGCGAGATCGTTCGCCTCAATCCCAACGGCAGCGACTGGAAGTTCAAGCCACCCATCCCTGCGCGCACAGTTTTCGCCCAGCCCAACGGCGATGTCATCGTGTCTGCCAACAAGGGCGCGCAAACCGTCGTCTGGAAAGTTCGTCCGCCGGATGACGTCGCGCAGGACAGCGCGGTACTGCCGCTGGCGGGGCGCGGAGTCAGAACGCAGGTGGGCGACCGGATCTACTTCACGATCGACAGCGGCCTCGTCGGCGTGAAGGCGAAGGATCTGTCGTCGGTGGGAGCCGTGGAGCTGCCGAGTCGCGTCCGTGCCCTCGCCCCAACGCCGAGCGGCGACAGGATTTACGTCGCGACGATGGCGGACAGCGGAATCTCCGTAGTGGATCGCTACACGGGACGCGTGCAGTCGAGCATTCCCTTGCCCACGCCGCCGTCTGATCTCCGCATGGACGAGCTCGGTCGGTATCTCCTCGCGCGTTTTCCGCAAAAAGATTCGGCGTGGGTGATCGCGATCGGGACCAACAGGCTCGTCGGCGCCGTGCCGACTCGTTGGGAGGCCGACCTGCCGGCGGTCACTCCGGACGGGCGTCTCGCCCTTCTTGGCGCGAAAGACGTGACGCTGGTGGGTCCTGAGAAGCTCGACGTGAAATCCACGGTCAGCGGGGGAGCAAAGGACTTCTGGTACTTCTTTGCGTGGGATGGATTCCGTCCGCGCGCACGAGGTCTCGATCAGCCGGTGACCTTCTCCGACAGCCCGACGACGATCGACTCGCTGGCGACCAACACCGCGGCACCGCCCAGCGACGGCTCGTCGACGCCCCCAGCCACCACAGACACTGCGCCGAGCACTCCGCCCGCGGTAGATCCGGCCAGGCCAACTTCCACGGGTTTCATCGTTTCTTTCGCCGCACTGCTAAGCGAGGAAAAAGCGCAGCAGGTTGCGACCTCGATATCGGTCAACGGCGTACAGGCACACGTCGCGTCGACGACCACCGCCGGCTCTCCGATTTTTCGAGTGGTGATGGGGCCGTTCCCAACGAAGGACGAAGCCAACAAGATCGGACGTGCTTCGAAACGCGAGTACTGGATCTACGAGGGCTCCCCTTGAAACCGAATGTCACCGGCGGACGCCCGATTGCATGGGAAGACGCCGGCCGGCAGATCGCACAAATCTTGGGCAGCTACTCCGCACTAATCATCACCTCGAGCGATCCGGTTGCCGCCGCACACGTAGCACTCGGCATTGCTGCCGCCGAAGCAAGTCATCGACGCGTTGTAATCGGAGATCTGGTCGGTGACCTCCCCGCCCTCCGCTCCCTCATAAAAGACGAAGACCCCCACGGAATCGCCGACAGCTTTCTGTACGGCGTCTCGCTCAACAAGATCGGCTATGAGGTCGAAGGAAGACCCAACGTTTATGTAATGCCGAGCGGCACTGAGCCGACGATTGGCGCGGATATTTTTCGGAGCGCGCGGTGGAAAAAGCTCGGTGCGGGCTACGGCCAGATGGGCGCGCTGCTTCTTCTCGTCGCGCGAAGCGATGCGCCGGGACTCGGCGAGCTGGCCGAGCAGATCGACGGCGTCGTTCTCGTCAGGGATGCTGACCTCCCGAACGCTCCGTCAGCGCTCGTGGTCGCGCGCGTGGCGACACCTACGCCGACACTCAAGATCCAGCTTCACCGGATCAGCGCGCGCGCCGCGGATTGGAGAAAACACAAGTGGCTGTATCCCGCGGCGGGCGTCCTGGCGCTCCTGCTCGTCGCAGCTCTGGGCCTGGCGCTGATGCTCGCCCGTATCGGGCCGACTCCGCGCGTCGCGACACCGAAAGCAGCGGCGCCCGCCCCTGCGCCGACCCCGCCTCCTCCGAGGCCGCTGCCGGAAACTCTGTATGTCGCCCCTCCGCAAAATGTCAATGACTCCGCATCCGCGTCGGCGTTCTCGGTCGAATTGCTAGTCGCAAACACCGCCGAAGGTGCTAACTTGTTCGTGCGCAAAAATGGCGCGGCGCTTCCCTCCGCGACCGTGTCGCCCGTTTCGATCGACCCGGAGCGATCTACATGGTTCAAGGTGACCGCTGGAGCCTACACCAGGAGATACCAGGCTGATTCCCTGTTGCTCGCGTTACGTCGGTCGAGGTTGCTCACCGATTCCGCGGGGAGCGTCGCGAGGACGCCGCTGGCGCTCCTCGTCGACAGCGTTCCGACGCAGGGCGGGATTGTCGATGCGGTTCGCGCAGCCGTGCAGAAGTACACGGCGCGCGGGTTGCCGGTGTACGCGTTGATCCAGGACGGCGGGGGCGCGCGCCTCTACGCAGGCGCCTTCGCGGCGGCTGATCAGTCGGCCGGGCTGATTCGAACATTGCGCGAGGCGGGCCTCAAACCCGTACTCGTTTACCGAACAGGGAGTGCGCCTTAGTGCGGCTAACGAAGCTGGACATCCACGGGTTCAAGTCCTTCGCCGATCAGACGGAGATGGTCTTCGAGGCGGGCGTTACCGCTATCGTCGGCCCCAATGGCTGTGGGAAGTCCAACGTGTCGGATGCAGTGCGGTGGGTCCTCGGCGAGCAGCGCGCGCGCACGCTTCGCGGCGCCAAAATGGAAGAGGTCATCTTCCAGGGCTCGTCTGCGCGCCGTGCCGTGAACGTCGCCGAAGTATCGCTCCATTTCGAGAACGACGACGGCGCGCTCGACATTCCGTTTCGTGAAGTCGTGATCACGAGGAGGCTGAGCCGGTCGGGCGAAAGCGACTACTTCCTCAACAATTCGCCCTGCCGCCTACGCGACATCCACGACATGGTGCGCGGTACCGGTCTCGGGGCCGATTCCGGCGTCGTCATCGAGGGAAAGATGGTGGACGCGCTCCTCTCCGATAAACCGGATGAACGGCGCGAGCTGTTCGAGGAGGCGGCCGGTGTCGGTCTCTACCGCGACCGCAAGCGTAGCGCTGAGCGGCGTCTGGAAGAGACGGCAACCGACCTCGCGCGCATCGACGATCTCATCAACGAAGTGCAGAGCCAGGTTCGATCGCTGGCGCGGCAAAGGAAGAGAGCCGAGCGACACGCTGAGTTGACGACGCGACGCTTCACGCTCGAAGTGGCGCACGCCTCCCGCGAGATGGATGCGTGGCGCGGCGAGTTGGCGCGGCTCGAGGAACAGGTCAAGCTCCTGCGCGTTGAAGCACCCGCGGCGGAGGAGCGTCTCCGGATCGCCGAGGCGGCGCGTGATACCGCGCTTGGTGAACGGACCGCGGCTGAAGCGAGACGAACTGAGCTCACGCGACTCGTCGGCGATCAGCGCGAGAATACCCAGCAGCTGCGCGGAGAGATCGCCGTCGCGGAAGAGAGATTGCGGAACGCCACATCGCGCCGCGAGCGCGCTGAGGAAGAGCGGCGCGAGGGAGATGCCGTCGCCGGACGCGTGAGCGGAGAGCTGGAGCGCGCGTCGAGCGAGTTTTCCCAGTTGGAATCCGCGCTGAAGTCGGCCGATGAAGCGCTCGGCGCACATGCACGCCACGAGGAAGGAGTCCGCGCGAATCTGAGCGCGGCACGCTCAGGTCTAGAGCACGGCGAGCGGGCGATGCGCGAGCAGCGCGAAGAGCTCCACCGGGCGGAGCTGGATTACCAGAGCAGCGAGAGAGAGCGCGACGAGCTCGTCAGCAGGAAAGCAGCGCTCGGGGCGGAGCAGAGCCAGCTGTTCGACGCCGCCGAAGCAGCGCGACGCGATCTTGCGGCGGCGGAAGATGCCGCGGCAATCGCTGCCGCGCAGGTAGCTGAGACGACCGCCGCCGCGGAAGACGCGCGCGACTTTCTACAGCAGGCGCGCGAGCGCGAGAATGCAGCACGCGCGGAGCTGCTCCGCGCCGAGGAGCTTCACACCAGCCTGAGCGCGAAGCTCAACGCCCTCGAGGGATTGGAGCGGGAGCGGGTCGGACTGGCGCCCGCGGCGGCGCGGCTTCTCAAGGAGCGCGGGATCTTCGGCGAAGGCGCGATACTCGGCCCTCTCAGCGATTTCATCACCACCGATGCCATTTCAGCATCACTCGTCGAGCGTTTTCTCGGCGCAACCGTCAACGCGGTTCTCGTGCGCGACAGATCGGTGGCCGAAGCTATACGCGCGTGGCACGCGTCAGCATCTCCGGGTCCGCTGCTGCTGCTTCCGATCGACTCGGTGTCCGAACAGTCAGGGGAGATTCCCGACGCCGGACTGGCGGCGCTTGTCGAATCGTCGTCAACGGCGAGCGGATGGGTCCGCTCGCTTCTCGGGCGCGTGACGTCGATGGAAAGTGGAACCGCGTTCGTCGACGCGCGCGGCGCGATATGGCTGCCGGCTGCTGAATCGGGGCCGGGACCATTGCGGCGTCGTGCCGAAATTGCTGAGCTGAAGCAGGCAGTGGCCAATAGCTCATCGGCGCGGCATGCAGCGGTTTCCACCGCCGAGTCGGAGAAAGCGTCGCTGGCATCCGCGGAGCGAGCATCGCTGGTCGCGCAGGAAGCTGCATCGCAGGCGACACGCGCCAACGCCGAAGGAGCTGATCGCTCTGCTACTTTGGCAA
>JBBQWD010000015.1:0-13449 GCA_038210945.1 Gemmatimonadales bacterium | reverse complement strand
AGCTTGCGGGTCGCGCCGTGCTCATCGCGAACGGTGCAGCCGAGCGACAGCGGCCGGGGATCGTCCCATCCCGTCTTGGACATCGGAGGCACAGGCTCCGGCATGGTGACGACGTACCCCTGGTGGATCCAGCCGGGATACCCATCCGCTCCTTTCACGTGCAGCCACAAACCGTTGCGCTCGACCACCTGCGCGATGTGGCCGTGAAGGAGCTGTGATACCTGCGTCGTCTTTACATCGGGCTCACACAGCATCGGCGCGATCGCGGCGATGGCGGTGACACTCTCGCTCAATGCTCGGGCCAGTCGATCTTCCCCGTCTTGGTCGGCGTCAGGGGCGGCTCGGGACGTTTCGCGAGGCACGATTTGCAAAGGGTGACTCCGCGAAAGTTGCAGATGAGGCAGACGAAAGTTCCGCAGTCCGCGCATGGATAGCCTTCGGACGCGCGCTCCTCGTTGCCGCAGGAACGGCACATCATCAGATCTTTTTCGCGCAGATTCTTCGCCATCAGATTAGCGGATTGAAGCTCATGAACGCCGATGCAATTTTGTTGACTGACCAATCACTAACGGCTAACTGACGAACCAACAAGGGTTTAGAAACGCCAGTTGCGGAAAAGGTCGAAGCCAAGCTGGGGCGGAGTCTGCGTCAGCTGGATGTTTTGCGTCGGGCTTTTGTCGCATCTGGTGTTGCTCGACCCGGGCTCGATCGCGGCTTGAGCGCTGTACAACGAGCTGATGCGGTACTCGAGTTGAAGACCAAGATTCTCCTTGAAGGCGCCCGAATTCACGAAGCACAGGCCGGTGCTCAACCCGAGAAACCATTTGCTCCCGAGTTGATTCCCGAGAATCGCGCGCGTGTTGAGCAGGCTGTAATACGACGGGTTCGTGGTCTGCGCCGGATCGGTCCCCGGAGCAGCGGTCTGCACCTCGAGGATGTCAACGATGTTTCTCGGAATTGCGTTTGTGAAGATGTTCGCCACTGCGCGCAGGCCGAGTCCGGCAAATTGCCCCGTGGTGTTGTCGAGTCCGACAGCGGGCTCGCCCGTCACCAGGTAGCTGAGCAAGTCACTCTCCGACAACGGGAGGTTGTCGGGATTTCTGAGCGCGAGCTGCGGCTGCGCCAGAGTGCCGGTGATGTCGACCTCGACTCTGACGTCACGCCCGTTCGCGCTCTGCCGCGGCTGCCGAACCGTATGGATGGCGCGAATGTCGAGCGACGGATTCAGATCCGGCGTTCCGAAGAATCGCAGGTTTCCACTCTGCACATCGAAGGTCGGCTGAATGAACGGATCGACAATGTTGAGCCGGTACGTTCCCTTGTCGGCACTCAGCTGTCCCTCGAGCGCGAGCCGCGGGACTTCGCCAGGATTTGGCGGAGCGAGCGTTACGTTGAGCGAGCCCCCCAGCTTGACGTTCGCTTCGGACGACCGCAGCCACACGTCGGGTCCGATGTCTACCGCGACGTTCTCGAGCCTGAGATTCCGCGCCACTGCCTTCGGCGGGCGCGGCATCACTTCGCGGTTCTGCGCCAGCAGCGTGTCAACCGTGCTCTGGAACTCCGGGTCGTTGAGGTCGATGATCTTCTTCTTCACGACCTCGGGGATGTAGATCGTCCCTCGCTCAACCCGCACCGTTCCACGCATCATGGCATCCTGCGTCGAACCCGTCAGCGTCACGGGCGACGTCGTCGAGATGTCGAGCGCGGCCAGTCCGGCCTTGTCGATCGCGTGGAAATTGGAAGCGTTGGCGACGAGCGAGAACGACGGATTGTCGTAGTGTTCGAAGCTCAATGTTCCCTCGACCTTCAACGCGCCACGCCGTTGCTTGTTCGTCTCCGCCGAGAGCTGCCTGATGTGAACCGTATCGCCTGAGAGCGCGATGTCGGCCCGTATGTGGCTGAAGTTCGTGCCGAGGTTTGAGAACGCTGCCGATCCGTCGCCGAGTGATATCTGTCCGAACAGCCTTGGCTGCTTGACGCTCCCGCGAATGTCCACGTCCGCCACGATGGCACCGTGCGCGTCCACCAAGCCAGGAATGAACGCGCGAAACAGTCGCATGTCGACGCTGTCGGTGCGGATATGTCCTCTGATCGAGTCCTGGCTCAGGCGAACGTTCTCGACGATCAGCTTCGCTCGGCTGCTGTGTTGAAGCAGCAGAGAATCGAGTGACAGGAATCCCTTCGAGAACACGACGCGGCTCGGCGACTGGAGACGGTAACGATTCTCGGCGTCGACCATCACCGCGGCCGAATCGAGTCGGACAACGGTCGTGTCTCTGGTTCGAGTGAGATTTCCCGACAGATCCGTCTGGACGCCGCGCTCGCTCAGCGTCGATGCGCTGAAGTGTCCCGACGTCGGTGACACAAGCGCGACTGATGCCCTGATGCTGTTGAAGCCGACGGGTCCGAGGGCGACCGTGTCCGCGCCGAAGATGAGCGATCCGTTCATCTCCTTCGTGACGTCTGCGAGAAGGACGGTGCCGCGCACGCTCTCGACGCTGCGCCGGCCGAGCCGAATGTCGTTCGCGTGGATGAGGCCGTTGAGCGCGAGATGTTCCATGCTTCCCGTCAGCTCGCCCGAGAGCTCGGCGCTCCCGCGCAGCGAGTCGAGCTGCGCGTTGTTCGCCAGGGCCGGCACCAATGCGCGGAGTCTGGAAAGCGAATCCATCACAGCCGTGAACTTGAGAGAGCCTGTGTGGGCCCCGGTGAGCCCGAACGTGCCCGACGCGTGTGCGCGCAGCCCGGCGGCGTTCAACGCGACAGTATCGACCGTCGCAACACCCTTGGCGAAGCGCAGCCGAGCGACGGAAGGATCGACCCTGAAGCCCGCGAGCGTCGAGCGATCGATCGTGGCGACCGCGGCTCCGGCGAGGGTCGCGAGATTCTCACCGCGCAGATCGAGATCGTACTGCCCCGTGAGCTGCGAATGAGGCAGCGTGTTCATCTCGAGCAGCGTCCGCAGATCGAGCGCGCTCGTCGTCGCGCGTCCACGCGCGCCGTACTCGAGCGGGTCCGCGTCGATCAATCCACTGTACCCGAACGTTCCCGCCGGCCCTGTGAGCGTTGTGTTGATGAGAAGGTTTGGCGAAGTGCCCTTTACCTGAACCGGCCCGCTATAGCTCCCGCGCAAAGGAAGCAGCGGATACGAGTGCGACAGAGCCGTGAACGAGAGCGGCAGCGCCTGGAGAGCGAGATCATAGTCGAGATACTTGCCCCATGTCACCCTGCCGCTGCCGGTGACGTGGGAGACGGGCTGCGCTCCGTCGTGGTGCAACAGGTCCGCGTTTCGGAACCGCACATCGAGCCAGGACGAATCGAGTGTCGCGGTGCCCGATACCGTTCCCTTTATTTTGGGAAAGAGCGGGTTCAGATACTGAAACGTGCGCAGATCGAGAGTCGCGACGTCGACGTTGAAATCGTGGAAGGCGGTGAAGGCCGGAAAGAGAATGTCGAGCTCGCCCTCTCCCGCCAGCTCGCTCACAGCGCCCGGCACGTGCGCGTCCTCGAAAATGAGCGACGACCGCTGGACCTGGAAATGGGTGAGAGGCCCACCCGGCGCCCTCACGTGCCCGGTGATCTTCCCCTGCCAGTCATACGGAAACTTCTTGCCGTTGAGAGTGCGCAGCAGGTCGAAATCCACCGGCATCGCCTCGAGGTCGACGTTCTTCACCGCGAGCACCGGCCCGCCGGTTTCGAACGTCATCTGGCCCATCAGACGTGAGCCTGTGGTCCTCACGTCCATGTTCGTGAGGATGTAGTCGAGGAAGTGCGGATTCCGCTGACTCCGGATGTCAAGATCCAGCTTTCCGCCGCCGGTCGTCGGCAGAGTCGGGTACACCCACGCGACATCGCTGAGTGACACCGAGTCTCCGACGACATGCACGTAATAGCGGATGGGCAGATCGCTTCCCCACACTACGCTGCCGTGGCCGCGCCCCGTCGACCTCGGCAGATCGAAGTGATCTGTGTCCATGAAGATGGAATCGCCGAGGTTGAGCATCGTTCCGGAGACGTTGCGGAACTTGAACGGCGGATCCGTCTCGGTGAAGCTCATTTTTCGGATCCGGGCGAGTCGTCCGACGGTGTCCGGATCTGCTATCCGCGCGAAGCCAAGGTTCGCCTGAGCCTGGTTCCACCGCCACGTCCGCGCGAATCCCTCGCGCGTCCGCCGTATCTCGTGATCGGGACGACTCAGCTCGAATCTGATCGCGCTATCGCGCTTTGCCCCGCGCAGGGTGTCGCTTGGATGCCACGGCAGTGTCAACGTGAACGTCGCGTCGTGGATCTCCGACGAGTCCACGACGATGTATTGTCCGAACCCACGCTCGTTCCTCTGCTGCTTCTCGACGCTGGCGGGAAAGATCCGTCTCCAGTTCCACTCGCCGTTCTCGTGCTGCCGCAGGTGGACAACAGGGCGCGTGGCTTCGAGATGGCTGAGCAGGATCCGGCGGTCGAACAGGTCGCGCGGGTCGTACTCGACGCGAATCGGGCCCGACGCGATGAACACCGAGTCCTCGTCGTCGCGGATCTCGACGGAGTCGATGGTCACGCCGTTGAAGAATCCGCCACTCATGTGGCCGAGGTACACTTTGCCCTTCACCTGCCCCTCGAGCATGGTGCCGACCATGTGGCGCACGCGCTCCTGGCCGAAGCCGGTGTGCGTGACGCCGATGAAGCTGAGGACGACGATCACAAGGAGCCCCACCAACACGACGGCGCTCGCGATCACGATGCGTAAACGGCGTGTCATGGGGTGTTAGAACGCCTGGCCGATTGCGAAGCTGAAGGTGAGCTTGCTTCGGAAGCGGTTGTCTTTCGCGGGCTGATACGAAGATGGACATCCGCCGACTGGCTGCGTGATGTTGATGATCTTCGTTCCGGTCTGATCGTAAAAGAACTTGGTCGGGATGTCGTTGTTTGGGCTCACGCACAGCAACGCGCCGCCTTCGTCGGTCGCCTCGTGGTACAGCGGACCCTTCGGACGCTGATAGGGATTGTAGCCGACGGCGATGCGCACCGGGCCGACCGGGGAAAAGGCCGTCACCTGAACGCCGGGAGTGACCTTGAGCTTGACGCTTTTCACCTGAGCCGCTCCCCTGTTCCATACTTCGCCGGCGTCCGTAAAAAGCGTCAACTGCAGAAGCTGTGGAGCTACGGGACTACGCAGACGCAGCTCGAGGTTTCCCACGACGAGCGAATTGCCCCCAACGGGCACTATTCGACGATACGTCGAGTCACTGGCGAGCACGACGGTATCCGGGGCGCCGGTGGCCGGATCGGTCGATAAGAACTGCTTGTAACCGCGAGCGATATAGATCAGGGAGCCAAGCTCGTTTTGCGAGAATCCGCGCACAGTCGTCGGGCCGCCGGCGTATAGTCGCTCCTGCGGGGGAATGAACCCCGTCGCTGGTCCGAGATTGCGGCCGAACACGGTGCCCCCGCGAATGCGCAGCGCGAGCACGTTGCCGCCGCCGACGTTGATGTAGCGCGACCCATCTCCAACAAACTTGTTGAACTGAAGGCCGCTGTCGGACAGGATGAGCGGGGAGGAATGTCTGGCCTCGAGCCGGATGATCGAGCCACGCGTTGGAGAGAGGATGTTGTTCGAGTTGTCTCGCGTCACCGACAGACTCAGCACCGCGAGACGCTGCGTCTTCTGAATCCTGTCACGCTCGGCGGCGTCGCACAGATTGAATACCGCGCAAAACAGCGCCGGCTGCGCTTCAGTGCGCCCGAGATCCATTGAGTAGCTGAGATTGACCGGCGTCCTCGTGAGGCCGCGCCAGACGAGTGACGCAACACCTCCGATCGCCGTCGTCCGCAAATACGCGTTGTACTCCGACACACGCTGGGTGTAGAGCGTGATGGTCGGGACCGTTCTGAGCCCGAGAAATACCGGCTGCCGCAGCGTCGCACCGGCGTAGTAGTTCAAGCGGCTGCTGAAAATGTCCTTTTTGGCGGCGGGACACAGACCAGGAGCGCCATCGAGCGGCCGGCCAATTCCGATCTTCGACACTCGCGCGTTGAGATCGAGGCGGCGCGCTCCGCTCAGGAAGTTGTAGTTGGTCAGCTCGCCGGTGAGTCTCAGGCAGTCGAGCGTTCCATACCCCGCTCCCACCCGCGCCGAATGCATTGGCGCCTCCGCCAGTCTCGCGTAGAGCGTGACCACCGAGTCGGAGCTCGAATCGGGCGTGATCGATACGTGCTGGTACGCCTCCGTCTGGTAAAGCGCGCGCTGGGCGTCGATGACCTCGTACTCGCGGAAGAGCGCGCCCGAATCGAGGCCCATGATGCGGCGCACGATTCTGGTCGGTATCTGCTGCTTCTTCCCCCCGAGGGGCGACACCTCGATTTTAATTGCTCCAATCCTCGTTCGTGGTCCGGGCGTCACGGTGAGGGTGTCCCACGCGAGCAACGCGCTGTCGTTCTCCGTGAACCGGTTCAACGCATCGGCTCGTGGATATCCATTGTTGTGCAAGCGCTGACGGAGTGTATCGGCCGCAGCATCTATCGCGAAGCGGTCGAACCGCCCCCTTTCGCGCACGGGCAGGCCGCGGATGATCCGCGGTTTTTCCGGGACTGAATCCAGGCCTTGTATCACGAAGGACGTGAGTATCACCGGCCGCCCTTCGTTGATCTTGAACCTCACCTCTACCGCCCCAGGGGCTAGCTCCTTTACGACGGTATCGACTGTCACCCTTGGATACCCCCGACGGCGATAAAAGATTATCAGCCGGGCCCGATCATTCGGGAGCTCAGTCCGGTCCAGACAATGTTTGACCGTGAAGGGGAGGTGGAGGTAACGGCGCGCCCACGCCGAGGGCGTGGTGACGATCGTCTTCGCCAGCTCGGCGTCCGAAAAGGCCGTGTTTCCCTCGAATTCCAGGCGCATGACCTCGAGGTCGCCGCGGTCGCAGTTAATGTCCTGCGCGCCGGCCTTGCTGCCACCAAGAAACGCTGCGGAAAACGCGAGTGCGGTGAGTGCGAGCCGTACTCGGCGTCGCGGCTTCACCCTTTCAACGCGCGAGCGCCGGGCGGTTGCCCCGGGGGCAGCTCGCGAGCGTAGTGCGTCTCCGTCTCCGGCTCGGTCCTGTCGCCGAGCATTCGGCGCGGCGGAGTGGTCGGAGCCCGAGAGAGATCGCCCTGCGGAACGAGAGGCGTCCGCTGGATTAAGAGTTGCACAACGTAGAAGGCAGCCAAACCGGTAGCGACGCCGACGCCAACGGCTGGCAGTATGTCCTTGGCGCCAAGTCGGCGGCGATAATAGTATTCTGCGCTCACGGTGCGGCCTATTTCGGGGGTGCGCGAAAGTTCTCGTATTTTGCCCCTTCATGTCAACCGGCAGAGCAATCGTATGCGGCGACTTTTCCTCCTCGTATTACCCGCGATTTTCGCCTGCGGCGGCGGCGGCGGTGAATCGGCTCCGTTGCGCAAAACCATTATCGACTCGCGCGACACCTACGATCCAAGATCCATGGATCCCGCCCTCTCTACAGACGTTCCAACAGGACGTGTGGTCTCGTATCTCTTCGATGGGCTGACACGCATCACCCCCGAGGCGAAAGTGGTTCCCGGACTGGCGAAGTCCTGGGACGTCAGCCCCGACGGAATCACCTACACCTTCCACCTGCACAGCGGCGTCAAGTTCCACGACGGAAGGCCGCTCACTTCGAAGAACGTCGTCGCGTCCTTTCAACGCGTGCTCGACCCGGCCACCAAAGGCGGTCGCGGCTGGCCGCTATATCCGATCAAAGGCGCTGAGGACTTCGCTGCTGGAAAGGCAAAAACGGTGGCTGGACTGGCCGCCCCGGACGATTCGACGGTCGTGATGACTCTCAAGGAGCCACTCGCGATTTTCCCGAAGATGCTGACAATGCCGGTCACCTCCATCGTTCCGGAAAATCCGCCCGCGGATTTCGGCCAGAAGCCCGTCGGCAGCGGACCGTGGAAGTTCGTGGAGTGGCGGCATGACGATTACCTACGCTTCGCGAAGAACCCCGACTACTTCGACGGGCCGCCGAAAACGGATTCGCTGATGGCGCGCATCATCCCCGAAATGAGCACGGCGACCGCCGAGTTCGAGGCGGGCAACGTCGACGTGCTCAACGTTCCGGATCAGACTTCCAAATCGTGGGAAACAGACCCGGCGAAGAAAAACCTGCTGACATCGACGCCCGCGCTTCGTTTCTGGTACGTGGCGATCAACGTGACTCGGGGCCCGCTCAAGGACCCGCGCGTTCGTCAAGCACTCAACTACGCGATCGACGTGAACACCATGGCGGCCCAGGTCATGGCCGGCCGCGGCGCAGTTGCGAACGGTGTCGTTCCTCCGGTACTCGACGGGTACGATGCGAATCGCAAAGCGTATCCGCACGATGTCGCGAAGGCAAAACAGCTTCTCACCGCTGCCGGGCACCCCAACGGAATCGATGTCGAGCTGTGGGCGTCGACGACCGATCAGTCACCCCGCATATCCCAGACTCTGCAGGCCAACTTCGCGGAGGCGGGAATCCGCGCCAAGATCGTGCAGCGCGATGCGTCGTCGATGCGCGAGGCAGCGCGCAAGGGACAGACCGATCTCGCTCTCAAGGAATGGTGGGCAGACTACCCGGACGCCGAGAACTTTCTCTATCCGCTGCTGCACAGCAAGAACAGAGGGCCTGGCGGCAACGTCTCGTTTTACTCCAATCCGAAGTTCGACGCGCTCGTCGATCAGGCGCACCGCGAGCAGGACGAAGCGAAGCGCAATTCGTTGTACACGCAGGCAGACCAGATCGAGTTCGATGAAGCGCCGATGATCTACCTCTTCTTCTACAAGGACCTGTACGCAGTGCAGCCCTGGATAAAGGGCTTCAAGGTTCCCGCCATCTTCAGCGGCCAGCGCTGGACCGATGTGACCATCAGTAAATAGGAAGTGCTGTCTTTCATCGTCCGCAGACTCGCGCTCTCGATTCCGACGCTGTTCGGAGTTCTGGTCGTGGTTTTTCTCCTGCTCTACGTCGCTCCCGGCGATCCGGTGCAGGAAATGGTCGGCGAGCGGGCGGACGCCGAGACGATCGCGCGTCTGCGAAAGGAGCTGCACCTCGACGAGCCTCTGCTCAAGCAGTTCACGCTCTACACCGGGGGAGTGCTTCGCGGTGACTTCGGCAACTCCTACATCACCCAGCGCCCGATCATCCAGGACATAAAAGAGAGATTTCCCAAAACGCTCCTTCTCGCCGGGTCAGCGATGCTGCTCGCCTCGGTGCTCGGCATTACGCTCGGCGTGCTGAGCGCGCGGAATCCAGGCGGCTGGTTCGACCGGCTCGGACTCGGCATCGCGTATCTCGGGATCTCGTTCCCCGTGTACTGGGTCGGACTGATTCTTATTCTGATATTCGCGGTGATGCTGAAGTGGCTGCCACCGTCCGGATACGGCGGGATCAAGTACCTGATTCTTCCCGCGTTTGCGCTCGGCTCGCGGTCGATCGCGTTCCTCGCCCGCGTCACCAGATCGGCGATGCTCGATGTGCTGGGCGGCGATTTCGTACGCACGGCGCGGGCAAAAGGATTGACGGAGCGCGTCGTGATCGTTCGGCACGCGCTGCGTAACGCGCTGATTCCCATCATCACCGTGCTCGGACTCGACTTCGGATACTATCTCACGGGCAGCATCCTCACCGAGACGATCTTCAGCTGGCCGGGGCTCGGGCGCTACGTCGTCAACGCGATTACGCGGCGCGATTTGCCCGCAATTCAGGGATCCGTGTTGTTCCTGAGCGTAGTCTTCGTGCTCGTCAATCTCCTTACCGATCTCGCCTACGCCAAAGCGGATCCTCGCGTAGCATACTCCTAAGCTCCGCGATGACGAAGACGGAGGCACCAGCGCCGGCGCGCGCGGACGCGCTGCGAGCCGAGATCGAAAAGCTGGAGAAGGAATCCGGCGCGAAGGCGATTGCGGTGGCTCTGCACGATCTGGAGACGGGGTTCGACCTCCGCTACAACGAGGATCGCTGGTTCCACGCCGCCAGCACCATCAAGGTTCCGATTCTTCTCGGCGCCTTTGCCGCGATCGACCGTGGCGACTTGCTGCCGCACTCGCGCGTGCACGTGCGAAACCGCTTCCTCAGCATCGTCGAGAACATTCCTTTCCGCGTCGAGTCGGACCGCGACGCCAACTCGGCCGTGCACACCGCGATCGGGAAGATGATGCGCGTCGATGAGCTGGCTTACCACATGATCACGACCAGCAGCAACCTCGCAACCAATCTGCTTCTTGGCGTGATCGGATCCGATGCGGTCAATCAGACTCTGCGGGAGCTCGATGTCGATGAGGGCATTGAGCTCAGGCGCGGGGTCGAGGACGAGCTCGCTTTCGAGAAGGACATCAACAACCGGGTGACCGCGGAAGGACTCCTCCGCATTCTGGTGATGCTGGCCGAAGGCAAGGCGTTCTCTCCTGCTTTGTCCCGCCGGATGATGGACATCCTGCACGGGCAGGAGTTCAATCAGGGCATTCCAGCCCGACTGCCGAAAGGGGTGCGCGTCGCCCACAAAACCGGGGAGATCTCAACCGTCGCGCACGATGCGGGAGTCGTCTATCTCCCGAAACGAAAACCGTACGTTCTGGTGATACTTACGGAATGGGATGCTTCCGCAACCGGCCGGTCGCGGACGATCGCGGCGATTTCGCACGCGATCTACGAGTTCCTCACCCTCAGCCCCACTGATGAATGAGCTCCTCGGCCCGCTTCGCTGAGAACGCCGGAACGGGTGAGTCCCCGAACTTCCCACTTCGGGTCGTTGACGGGCTCACGCTTCCGCCGGAATACCGGAAGGCGCTCAGGCCGGGGGAAGACTGGAAGGACGCGACGGGGAGGCCGCGGCAGCTCCCACGCTACTTCTATGAGATTCCATCGTGGGACATGGCCATGAAGATCGAGCTGGCCTCGCATTTCCTGCTCTGGGAGTTCATCCAGGTGGACGTACGGGAGGCCCCACCGCTGAGGACTTTCCCCCGGTACGTTCCGTGCGCTATCACCCTCCTGGCAGTGTGCCTGGAGAGGTTCCGGGAGGCCGTCGGGGCGCTGGTCCACATCTCGGCGAATGGTGGATATCGCTCACCGTCCCATAGGTTCTCCAAGAACGCAACTCCGCATGCGTGGGGGACCGCCGCCAATATCTACAGAATAGGCGACACCTACCTCGATAACCGGAGCGCGATCGAGCGGTTCAGCCTGATCGCACGACAGACCCTGCCAGGCATTTGGACTCGACCATATGGAACACCGACCGGGTACTCGGAAGATCACCTGCACTTGGACCTCGGGTACGTGCTCTCGGTTCCGCGGGATGTGCAGAGTTGAACAGATCGTGGCAGAAAGACGTTAAGAGAATGAAGGACTTCAGGCAGAGAAATGGCGACAAAGAAGAAGAAAGGACCGGAGAACAAGTCATCAACTCGCGAGCAGATCCAGCTCGCGGCGATCGGAATGGAAGCCGAATTCGCCGTGATCATGGACGGCGTCCAGGTACGGCCGGAAGACGTCTTCGGCAGTCCGCGCCGGATAATCCGCGAGAAGATGATGCACCGCAAAGGCAGGTCATATCACCTGCCCACCGGCGGCGCGGTCTACTTCGACACTGGGGTCATCGAGGTTGCTACTCCGGTAATTGAGATCGAGCGCGGCTGCGCCGCGCGCGCGGGCCGCTCGCTTTGGGAGGCGATCCTGTTCGTGCGGCAGGAGCTCGACGCCTGGGAGCAGGCCCACGACAGCGACGTGCAGCTCGCCGGCTTCAGCACCCACTACAACATCTCGTTCGACCTTCCACCCACCGAGCAAGGCACGACCAGAACGGTGGACCAGCTGGCGTATCTGTTGGCGCACATCATTCCGGTCCCCGTCATGCTGCTCGCGGCGAACCGGCGCTCGACTGGAATCGGAGTTCGGCCCCGCGGCGATCGCATCGAGATAACCGCCGACTTCACACCCGACGCGCCGCTCATGATCGCGACCGCCACGTTGATCGTGGGCATCGTCCGTGAAGTGATGAGGTGGCCGAGCTACGAGATCAGCGAGCTCGAGAAGACCGACATCCCAGTGATCAGGGGATTTCACCCGATGCCGCACACCACTCGAAAGGGCTGGCTGGCGCGCTTCGACTGTTATCCAAGGAATCCCTTCGTCTCCGACATCGACGAGGACAGGTGGCCGACGAGGGACGGACGCTCGCTATCTCTTCGCGAGATATCCGGTCAGATAACGAAACACTTCTGGCCCTACATCCGCCGCTACTCGGATCCGTTCACGCTGCGCCTGATCGGCTCGGTGATGAAGGGGCGCGCTCCTTCCCTTCTCGACCTCGACGATCGCCCGGCGGGCTACGAGGATGTCGGACGCCTTTGCACCTGGGACAATCTCTTTCCCGAACGGGTCCTTCCCCGCTCGCAGTACGAGCGGGTGCTCATTCGCGCGATCTCGGGTGACAAGCTGCACATGGACGGTGATTGGTACACGCCGACCGGGATGCGTGGCTGGTCGCGCGTGATCTTCAGGCGGAAGGCGGACAACTCGCGTCACGTCTTCTCGCTGGACTACCTGCTCGACCATCTGCGCGAATGGGAGCGGCCTCATAGAACGAGCAAGCGGGGAAACGGGCGGCGTTCGCGCCAGCCTAGGGCCTGAGATAATTTATTGGCGTGTCGTCTTCGTCCTCGACGCGCTCCTCGCACCGGCCGCCTCACCCGCCAGCGACCGCGCCCGCCAGCGCAAAACCAGGTTCAACCACCCACTCGCCTTCGGCGGCGCCGACTACGCACATCGCGTTGCTGAGGGGAATCAATGTCGGCGGACACCGTATGGTCGGCATGACGAACCTCCGCAACTTTCTCACGGAGCTCGGCTTCGACAACGTGCGGTCGCTTCTGCAGAGCGGGAATCTGGTGTTCGGAAGCAGGTCGCGGTTCGGCGCGGAGCTCGAGCGCTATCTGGAGATGGAAGCGGCGAAGCGTCTTGCGCTCGAGGTCGACATCTACGCCCGCACGGTTGAGGAGTGGAAGAGCGTCGTCAGGCAGAATCCGTTTCGCAAGGAAGCGGAGCGCGATCCGGGGCATTTGGTGGTGCTGTTTCTGAAGAATGCGCCGGCCCAGAAGGACGTCGCATTGCTTCAGTCGGAGATCAAAGGCCCTGAGATCATCAAAGCCAAGGGAAAGCACGCTTACATCTTCTACCCGGACGGACAGGGTCGCTCCAAGCTCACGAACGCGATGATCGAAAAGCGAATCGGTCGCGGCACTGGGCGGAACTGGAACACGGTGATGAAGCTGGATGTGATCGCCAAGGCCGGCTCGTTGAGGCTGACCCCAGTCACTCAGCGCAAGCGGATCTGACCAGGCGGTAATGGCCGGACGCTAGGTGAGAAAGTAGACGCCGGCAAACGCTGCGATCACTACGGCAGCCCACAGTGCCA